>JAGXAA010000058.1 GCA_018971765.1 Patescibacteria group bacterium | reverse complement strand
CGTTAAGAAACAAGATCGGATTGTTTGACGATATGGTTATGGAAGTTTGCTCGGGTCTTTGGAACTACCATCTGAGATATTCATCGTAATTCCTCCCCTTTTGGGAGAATCTCGTCTCGTTTGAGACTATATGGCAACAGGTCTATTGTAGGTTTCGGGAGAAGAAGTTGTTTAATGATAAATTTTGCCGGCTTATGTTCGCGCAAATACGCAAATAAGCGCATTTAAAATCATTAGTTTTTTCATAAATAAAGTTTAATGATAATCCGGGACAAGCCTACCAAACGCCAATGACAATCGCCACAAGTGGAATTAGGTTGCTGGGGTTAGGCGGTAAACGGAGAAGTTGGTATCAATTTTTATTTCCTATAATCTAGTCTAGTCCTCAATCCTCATCGGCGGTATCTCCAATTTTATCAATTCATCGCTTGTCGCCGTCCTGAATACGAGTCCGGTAGCGCTAAGCATTATGCTGTTGTCCGGCAAAGATTTTGAAGCGCCGTATTTCACATCGCCCACGATAGGATGACCGATTGAAGAAAGTTGGGCGCGTATCTGATGAGAACGGCCGGTAATAGGTCTGATTTTAAGAAGAGAAAATTTACCGTTTGATTCAATGACTTCATACGATAGCTCCGACTCTTTTGCATCCGAAGTCGCAAATTTGCGAACGAAAGCTTTATTCTTATTCTTGTCCTTTTCCAGATGAGAGACTATCGTCCCTTTCTCGCTTTCCATTTCTCCAAGAACCGCGGCATGATAAATTTTCTTCACTTCGTGATTTCTGAATTGCTCCGAGAGGCGAGATGCCCCTTTGCTTGTTTTAGCGAAAACCATTATTCCGGAAACCGGCCTGTCCAAACGATGAACGAGTCCGAGAAAGACATTGCCTGGCTTTTTGTATTTTTCCTTGATGTGTTTTTTCACCAAATCAAAAACGGACTCTTCGTCTGTTTCGTTCCCTTGCGCCAGAATGCCTGCCGTTTTGTAAACCGCAATCAGATGATTGTCTTCGTATAAAATTTTTAAAGTCATTGTCGTGAATTGTTCCAACTGTTCCAGTATTTCTAACCGTCGTAATTGTAAGAAGTTAAGAAAGACTCCATCTGGCGAATATGCCCGCTGGCAATAAGCGACCGCTTTCCGATTCTTCAATGGCAAGCTCTCCTTTCTCAATATCTCCGCCAAATTTTTCTTTAAATGGCAACAAATTATTCCCATAAGCGATTGATGAATAACCCGCCGAGTAGCCATTGATCAAAAAGAAAATCGGATCGTCCGATAAAATCTCTTCGCAAAGTTTCATAAGGATAAGAAAATCGTCTTCTATCTTCCATAATTCTTTTTTCGGTCCGTGTCCGAAAGCCGGCGGATCCATAATGATGCCTTCATAACGCTTACCTCTTCTTATTTCTCTTTTCACGAAATCACGCGCGTCATCGAGAATCCAGCGAACCGGCTTGTTGGAAAGGCCTGAGAGGACGGCATTTTCTTTTGCCCAAACAATGACAGATTTTGACCCGTCAATATGAGCAACTTCCGCTCCGGCAGAAAGCGCCGCGAGCGTGGCTCCTCCCGTATAGCCGAAAAGGTTTAGAATTGAAACCTGCCGATTTGCTGACTTTATATTTTTAATTATCCATTGCCAATTCGGCTCTTGCTCCGGAAAAAGTCCGGTGTGTTTGAAAGCAGTCGGCTTTATGAAAAAATTTAATCCGCCGAATTCCACTTTCCATTTTTCCGGAGCGGTCGGATTTTTTTTCCATCCGCCTTTGGCACCGCTATGCGCAAAAACAGCGTCAGTCTTCTGCCATTCCGAAATCGGCAAAAGTTTCCGCCACAGCGCTTGCGGATCGGGACGAGACAAGATAAATTTTCCAAATCTTTCCAATTTTTCCCCCTCTCCGCTGTCCAATAATTCATAATCGCAACAAGGCGAAGTCTTAAGTATTTTCAGATTATCCATAATTTGCCATTATATATTGATAATCGTGAATTGCAATTTCATTTGCGGAAAAATCGCAACATGGTCATTTGGCGGTTTCATCGCTAAATTATTTCTGGAGAGTGTAATATTTATTTACAATCTCAATGAGTTTGTTGGTTATTTCTATGTGCTCTTTTTCGTCCGCGATTATTCCTGCAATATCTTTTTTGTCCAGTTCATGATAAATAAGAGGCATCAATTTTTCGCACAATGCCATCGCGCGATATTCCGCCTCAAGGCCTTTCTTCAAATCAAAGACAATGTCTTCTTTGGACATCGGGCAATTTTCTTTTCTCATATGGCGTTGTTTTTGTATCTGTTATAAATTCTCTGAACGATTTTCTTGTGCTCTATCGAATCCTCGTAAAGAATTTTCATTCCGTGGCGCATCTCTTCCCTTTCGTCCGCTTCAACGCAGTCTTCAATGCCGAAATTTATGAGCGATATGTAAAGAGATATGAGAGCGTCTTCAACTTTTTCCTCTTCCAGAAGAGTTTTGATCGCCTCCATAATCTTTTCTTTTTCCATAAGCAAATTATATCTTCGCGGCGCGAAAAAGCAATTTGTTTTATCTATGTTTCTAAGAGCCTGTTAAAAATCTTTATGCCGAGAGTTCAGCTTCAGTACAAGCTGTGATAAATGCCTTGCTATCTGTCAGCCAATTCTCACCATCGAAATCAGCGGCAATAAAGTACGATGTGTCTTCAAGTAATATCGAATAAATCCCAATAAAATGTTCACCCGGGAGATGTTTTTTAACGACCTCATTGGTAGTTGTTGTTCGCTGATAGAAGTCATATCTATCGGGTACCCACTCGCTCTAGTATCTTGAAGCCGTCTAAAATGGTTTCGCAGATAAAATCTTCCAGTTGGCTATGATCATCTTTTGTTTGAGCTTTGTATAGATAAGTGTAATAAAGTTGTTTCTGCTCTTGATGAATTATTGCGGGGGGGAGATTAGCTTGAAGCAACATAGAATTCATTAAGAGGCGACCAACTCGGCCATTACCGTCGGAAAAGGGATGAATTTGCTCAAATTTACTGTGCACATTTGCTGATAAAGCGATGATATCTTTTGACTTATCAATAATCCGTGTCACAACTTCGGGAATCAATTTGGGGACGCTCATATAGTTTGCGGTCGGTAAATTAACACCGGTAATTCGGACGGCGTGATTGCGATAAACGCCAGCATCTGATCGAATACCATTCATAAGAATACTGTGGACCTTAAGCACAAGAGTTTCGTCGATCTTTTCTTTTTTAGCAATATGATCAAACAAATAATTCAAGGCCGTCTGATGATTTTTCGCTTCCAGCTGTTCAGTCAAACTTTTATTCGGCAAGGCGACATTATCAAAAATGACAGCGGCCGTATCCTTTTCGTCTAAAGTGCTACCTTCAATGCCATTTGAATGATATGTAAGTTTCAAAACTAATTGATCGCGAATATCTGGATTGTCCAAAATTTCCGCCACTATATTTTTATGTTCTCCTGATTTTTGCTGCAGTATTTGTTTTTTTGCCGTAAGTTGGTCTTCCGGAATCACCTTCTGTCCGGTAACTTCCAAAAACAATTCATCTATGACGGCCAGCATTTTTGGCCTCGGTTCATATTTTCCCGTCCACCAGCTATTAAATGCAACGAAAGAAACATCGAACCTTTCGGCCAGTTTTGTCTGTGTCAAACCAAGTCTTTTTTGGATTATTTCCAGTTTTTGATGCAGATTCATAAATACTTAAATTATTTATAAGATATTGCCATATTAGCAAACTTTATAAAGTTTTGCAAAATTGGATAACTTTATAAAGTTATCCATATAAAAACGATTGCGATTAGGTAATTCGGAGTTATAACCGTGTTTTTTCTTGCGCATAATAAGCCCCTTCTTATAACTTGGGTGCCCAGAGAGAATCGAACTCTCGACATCGGATCCACAGACCGAAGTTTTACCACTAAACTATGGGCACCATATTGAATTCCGACCATGCAAGAGCTTATTTACAATCCGGAATCTGTTCAGTTATACCAAATTTATAGTTGGTTAGTCTAGCAAGAGCGTACAAGAGGCTTGGTAGGCGGTTTAGGTACGCGATTGAATAAGCGCTTATTTTTACTTTGCCTTCTTCACCGACTTCAACAACTATTCTCTCCGCTCGCCGAGCGATTGTCCGAGCAATATCAAACAAGGCTGATAATTCTGTCCCGCCGGATATGAAAAAAGTTTTAACGGGAGGGAGTTC
Organism: Patescibacteria group bacterium; assembly: GCA_018971765.1. GTDB lineage: Bacteria > Patescibacteriota > Minisyncoccia > Phycocordibacterales > GWA1-40-21 > GWA1-40-21. The sequence goes on along the minus strand of JAGXAA010000058.1, from coordinate 1,132 downwards.
CTTTTCAATCGCGTCAATAAATTTTTTAATTTCTTTTATTTTTATTTCCTCGATAGATTTTTGCGCGCCGACAACCTCGGCTTGAATGATGAAAAGATTCTGCTGAAATTGATGAATAATTTACAAAAAGCTAAAAGCTGACAGTTTATAGCTAACGACTTCCTACCGAGCTTTTAGAAATTTTCAGTCGCAACCGAAAATTGTCGTCGTTCCTTTGTCTCCTTTTCCAGCATAGAATATTGGTGAATTATATCATCGGAAATATTAAAATAAAAGAAATGGTGCGCAGGAGAGGACTCGAACCTCCACGCCCGTAGGGCACACCCACCTCAAGGGTGCTCGGCTACCAATTACGACACCTGCGCGCGTCATTATCAAAAAATAAACTAATTCTAGTATAGTCGATATTCAAAAGTTTTCAATCGCGCGCATAAAAATTAAAGAGGTTTTAAAAAACCTCTTTAATTTTATTTGAATTATTTTTTAGGACGACTTCTCAGTTTCAACTGCAACCATTTCTTCTCTCTGCGGTTTTTCCTGGATTATATTTCTCATCTGCCTTCTTATTTCTTTCGCCGCCTTTTCCCGGATATAATATAATTTTGATCTCCTGACTTTTGCCCGCCTTACAATTTCTATTTTATCAATCGCCGGAGAATATAGGGGGAAAATTCTTTCCACACCCACCCCATCAATCACTTTTCTTACGGTGAACGACGCGCCGGACTCTTTTCCGTGCTTGCGCGCAAGCACCAATCCTTCAAAAGCCTGGAGCCTTGTCTTGTCTTTTTCCTGGATTTTCTGCCAGACGCGAACAGTGTCGCCCGAGCTAAGCGCGATTTTCTTCCTCTCTTCCGTATCCACTGGAGAAATTTTTATTTCCATTGTCATCATAGTTAAAATAATCTAGCACAGGAATTGGCTGAAAGCAAGCGGACAGAAGGTTGTGGGCTTTATAAGAAAAAACTAATCACCGTTAATTAGGATCTAGCCACCAGAAACTATTCTGCTTGTCTTTGAATTACGAAACGGAAAAATTTAAGTCCTCGGGTCGCAAAAACTCTTTGTCTTTCAAGGTGTTTTTGCTCAACTGGACTGTAAATTTTGCATTTCGTAATTCAAAAACTTGTTT
>JAGXAA010000106.1 GCA_018971765.1 Patescibacteria group bacterium | reverse complement strand
CCCGCCACTACGGGGCTGGCCAAAAGCGGGCTTCCCGAATTTTCATTTTTAATTTTTAAGGAGGAACTATGAAATATTTTATCTACACTCGAAAATCAACAGACAGTGAAGAACGACAGGTTTTGAGTATTGAATCTCAAATTTCCGAATTAAAAGAATTTGCCGTCAAAGAAAAACTTGAAATCGTCGCCTCGCTAAGCGAGGCAAAAACTGCCAAAGAACCTGGCCGAACTGTGTTCGGCGAAATGCTTGCTCGGATTGAAAAGGGCGAAGCCCAAGGAATTTTGGCTTGGCATCCGGACCGACTGGCTAGAAATTCAATTGACGGAGGCAAAATCATCTATTTGCTGGACACAGGAAAAATCAAAGATTTGAAATTCCCAACATTCTGGTTTGACTCAACACCGCAAGGAAAATTTATGATGAACATTGCCTTTGGCCAAAGTAAGTATTACATAGATAATTTAAGCGAAAATATCAAACGAGGACATCGGGCAAAGCTGCGAAAAGGAATTTGGCCAAACTTTGCCCCGCTTGGCTATTTGAATAATCACAAAACGAGAGGAATTGATGTTGATAGTGAGAAAGCACCACTTGTCAGAAAAGCATTTGAACTTTACGCGACTGGCGAATACACGCTGAAAGCTATCGCGATAATTTTGGATCAAGCGGGGCTAAGAAGCTACAAAGGCAATGTTCTTTCTGTTTCCTGTGTCCAGCGTATGTTTCAAAATCCAATTTACTATGGTGTATTTTCTTTCAACGGTGAAATATATGACGGAACGCACGAGCCAATTATTTCCAAGAAACTTTTTGATTCTGTTCAACAAGTAATGAGCAATCGAGGAAAAAAGAAACGCCAGCGAAAACACGAATTTGCTTTTTCTGGTCTGATGAAATGCGGAAACTGCGACTGCCTCATAACTGCCGAAAAACAGAAAGGACATCACTATTATCGTTGCACCAAGAAAAAGCAGCCTTGTAATGAAAAATATCTGCGGGAAGAAAATCTTGTTGAACAGATGGAGGAAATTATTCAAAAAGTTTCTTTGCCTGACGACTGGGCAAAAAATATGCTTGCCGAGAT
>JAGXAA010000057.1 GCA_018971765.1 Patescibacteria group bacterium | reverse complement strand
CCAATTAAAAAATCAAAAATGAACATGACCAAACTCAAACAATCCCTTCTCGCCGTCATCATCGGTCTGGCCCTAGCCGCCGGCATAAGCTACGCCGCCTCTTGGGTCGGACCCACGGCCAATCCTCCCCTAAACAACACCGACGCTCCTGTCAATGTCGGGGGAACCACTCAATACAAAACGGGAGCGTTGGGAATAGGCGGTTTGTTTACTGCCGATAGCGGTATTTTCGTTAAAGGCGGGGATAACAAAGACAAGTGGCAATCAGTCTTTCCTTATCTTGACGGCAAAAACTACATCAGAGGCACTACCATAATCGCTGATAATGACGCTAATAACTTCGTCGGTATCGGGACAATAGAACCGAAAGCAAAGCTGGATGTAAACGGCAGTGGTAGGTTTTTTGATAAAATCGGCACGAACGGTTTTTCCCCAGATTCCGGCTATCCGCAAGGATGGGGAGGAGGAATTCACACCTTTGACGTATATTCGGATGGCGGAACATTCGCCGCCGGACGGAATGGAAATGTGGCGGCTTCCCTAAACTCTGACGGCAAATTGAAACTGGCCGACGGCACTCAAGGCGCGGGCAAAGTTTTGACTTCGGACGCGGACGGGAATGGGAGCTGGCAGAATGGCCAGGGTAGCGGAACTCTTTCTTCAAGTTATGTCGGTTCCTGCATGTTAAATTCTTATCAACAAACTTGCACTTGTGGTCAGGGTGAGAAAATTATGCTCTTAGAAAGAAGTTACGGTGGTGATTGCAGGGTAGTTAATCAGAATAGCTCTAATGTTTATAGTTTGTTTTCAGGTGCGAAGGGCAATTCTTGCACTTTTTCTTGCTTTAAATAAAAGAAACTAAAATTATTAAGCATTGAGAAACTTGGGGCTTCGTTCATTACTAATCTTTTGAGTCGTTTGACGGCGAAGATGTCGCGTCATCGGCATAATACAAACTTACTCCGTTCGGCATCAATCCGATTTTTATTTTTGCGGACACTTTTCCGGTATCAGCGTCAATCACGGACAGATTATTGCTGAGAAGATTCGTAACATAGACAGTTTTTCCGTCTTTGGAAACGACTACTCCGTGCGGACCGTAGCCGCTTTTGACGACTTGCGCGATTCGCATATCTTTCAAATCTATTTTGTAAACGGAATCGCCGACATATCTGTTGAAGTAATAGCCTTGATCCGCCAAATAGACATAGCGCGAATCCGGCGCAGGATAAATTTGCATCGGTCCTTCCGCGTCCGGCAAATCGACATAACTCAATTTTTTGGAAGCGATTTCGTAGACCGCCAAACTTTTGGCGTCAAAGAGAGACGCCAAAGCGTATTTGCCGTCCGGCGTCACCGCCGATTGGACAGCCGCGCCTTTGAGCGGAAGATAAGACAAGCTCATATTTTTTATGTCGAGAATTGCCAACTTTTTGCCTAAAAGCGCGGCGATGTAAGCCGTTTTGCCGTCCGGAGAAATCCGGATTCCGTGGGGTTCGCTCCCTTTTTCAATTTGTATTTCTTTTTCAATCTCAAAAGTCATGGCGTTTATTTTGTAGACGGCTCCTTTCACTTGGGCGACGGCGATCGCGTAATCGGAGTCGGGCGTAAGGACAACATGAGAGAGATGCGAGCCGGCTTCCGTCTCGATTATTTTGATTATCTTATCAGTCAGCGGATTTATGACGACAATCTCGTCGCCGATATTCATATTCATTGCTCCATTCATTCCCGCGTTGCTGCCCATATTCATAACATTAGCCGTCACCCAGACGGTTTTGTTGTCCGGCGCGACTTGAACATTGTGAGGCATAAATAAGGTTCTCACCCCGTTTTTTTCCAAAGAAAGGTCAATGTCGTCGATGAGTGTCTTATTTTTCGCGCCGATGACCGCGATTTTCGCATCGCCTTCAACCGCGACATATATTTTGTCTTGAATTTTTGTTTCTGAATCTTTCGGCGGCTCTTTTTCTTTGCCGACCAACAGGAAAATTGCTCCCGCTAAGACCGCGAAAATAACTGCCGTCATAATTATTTTTATCTTCATTGTTTGATAAAAAGCATACACTATAATTTTTTCGACGCAAAGAAGCGCCAAAATTTGCCATGGAAATCAGATATGTGATATATTTTTAATGCTTTATGAAAAAGAACAATTATTTGATTAAAAATAAATTGATTCTAAGCGTGATTTTAGCCGTAATCAGTCTTTTTGTTTTTGGAGTGCAGTTAATGCCCTATATTTACGGAGGAACTCCCGGGCATTATCACAGTCCTCTTGAGCGGTGTGGATGGCCGTATGGCCCTTGCAAAATATAGCCATTTTTGAATCGAAAACAAAAAGTCGTTTAATGTGAATTTATGAAAATGATTACCGCGCTAATTTTTGTTTTCGCGACGATTACGGCAGGTTGGCTGTTTATAAATAATTTTGAAAAAAATAACATGAAACTTGCAAGTCCGGCTTTTGAAAATAACAAATACATTCCTTCCAAATACACTTGCGACGGAGCAAACGTAAGTCCGCCGCTGTCGATAAGCGACGCGCCGAAGAAAACCAAAAGTTTCGTTTTGATCGTTAACGACCCCGATGCCGTGAAAGAAGGCGGCTGGTTGCATTGGACTGTTTTAAATATTCCGCCTAACACCGAAGGAATCGGAGAGGGAAGCGCGCCCGATGGCTCCGCGCAGGGCAGAACTGATTTTAAAAACATCGGATACGGCGGTCCTTGCCCGTCAAACGGCGCCCATCACTATGAGTTCATGCTTTACGCTTTGGACGCAATTTTGAATCTTGACGCTGCGGCCGGGAAAAAAGACATTGAAAAAGCGATGGACGGACACATCTTAGCTCAAGACTTGCTGGTGGGATTGTATAAGAGAAATTAATTAATCTGCCGTGAATTAAAAAACGGAAAATTTAAATTATAATTTATGTCCACGCGTCATAAATCAAGGATCATAGCCCGATTTGGAATTTTCTTTTTATTTCTGTCTTTTGGCATTTGGGAAATAATCGACCCCGCCTATTGGATAGGTTTCGCTCCGTCATTTATCGCGAAGTCCGCCAGCGCTCTTTTGCTGGTTAAGGTTCACGGCATCACTCTTTCAATAATCGGCGCGGGAATTTTATTCAGCAAACATGTCAGATTTTTCGCTTTCCTCGCGACTGCCGTAATGGTTCAAATAATCGCGTCTTTATGGATCGCTTCAGGTTTTTCGGACATCTTGGTTCGCGATATCGCTATTTTGATTTTCGCGTTTTCTTTGATTTTTTAGTCTTATGGTTTACAATAGGCGAATAAATTAATAATTTAAAAAAATTTTTATGAAAATTGAAAATAAAAGACAGATTAACGCGTCGACAAGTGGATCAAGCAAAAAGATTATCGTGGTCGTCATATCCTTATTGGCGATTCTGGGAGCCGCGAGCTATTTATTGCCCGGCAAGTTCAATGTTTGGAAAAAATTTAACGTCTCAATGGGCGGAAACGCGGCGGCTGTCGTGAACGGCGAGAGCATAACGAGAGACGATTTGGATTTTCGCATCGATAAGACGAAAGAAATCCTTCAGCTTCAAGGCGTAAATTTGGCGGACGAAAAGACTCTGAGCGAAGTAAAAAAACAAGTTTTAAACGATATGATAAGTGAAAAAATTCTCCTTCAAGCCGCCAATAAAGCTGGACTTGCCGCGAGCGATGCCGATGTCCAGACCGCCTTTGACCGATTGGCCGCCAAATTCAAGACAAAAGAAGATTTTCAAAAAGAATTGACTTCAAGAAAATTAACCGAAAAAGAAATCAAAGAAGACATCGCGAAACAGATTATCCTGAACAAATACATAGAGCAAAATGTCGATATGAAAAGCTTAAGCGCGACTGATGAAGAAATAAATAATCTTTATAAAAACTACGGCGCCAAACAAAAAAATATGCCGAAGCTTGAAGAAATAAAAACACAGCTTGCGAATGAGGTCAAGCAACAGAAATCCAGAAATACGATTCTTGAATTGATTGACAAACTTAAAAAAGGCGCGGATATAAAGATCTTTATTTAATTTGACGGTATTTTTGAAGCTTGTTTTGTCGACAATCGTTAAGATTTGTCGTCTTCAATTATGGCGCAAGATGATCTTGAAAAAATAAAAGAGCTTTTTGGAAAAGCGAAAAAAGGAGACAAAGAATATTTTTCAGAAATATGCGAGGTTTATTTTAAACCATTGCATCGTTATGTTTATTTGAGAATAGGCAACAAAGCTGAAAGTGATGAACTTTTGCAGGATATTTTTATTAAAGCTTTCGATTCTGTTGAAAATTCGCCTCAATGTGATTCACTGACCGTTTTTCATTTTTACGATGTTGCCAGAAAATCGGTAATGGATTGGAAAAGAAAAAGAAAACGCGTCGCTCTTTCTGACGAGAGTATGGAAAATTATTCAGACGGGAAGGCGGGCAATACGGATGAAATTTCAGACAGAGAAGAATTCAACAATTTTCGCGAAGCGATGAAAGAATTGTCGGACGAACAACAAGATGCGATCATATTTAAGTTTATCGACGGTCTTTCAAGTGAGGATATAGGATCGATTTTAGACATGTCGGCGCGGTCGGCGCTTCGTCTGGAGGCGCAAGGCCTTATTTTTATCAGAGATAATTTGAAAATGCGATATGAACGGCAATGTTGACCAAAAGAAAATATCCGTCATTGAAGACGCGCTTAAGCTGAAAGATGAAGGTCGGCGATTGTCTTCTATTGTTGAAAAATTTCCCGATTATGAATCGGAAATAAGAGAGGTGTTTGGGACGGCTGCCTTTATAATGGAAAACGAAGATAGGATCTTCGCTCCGAAAAATATTTTAAAAACTATTTTAAGCAAGATGGCTGACAACATGTCCCATGCTAAAGCCATTCCTCGCCTCAATAAAGAAATCGCGGAAGAAAGCAAAAACTCTTTTCCAATTATGGAAGCGTTTGAAGAAGGCGACGCGTCGCTGGAGTCTGAAAATAGTCTTATGTTCAGGAAATGGAAAATCATCATACCCGTGATAATTCTGGCTATTATCACCGGAATCATATTGCTCCGAAGCGGTTCAAGAGTGAAAAGCGAAATAATTGATAAAAATATCGAAACGGCTCAAAAACAGGGAGGATTAAATTCCGTTTCCAATTCCAGCGCCAATCATATCTCATCTCGGGCTAAAGAGGACAACAATTGAAACGGGATTCTATCCTAATTTTTAAAAATTTGCGATTTGAAATTTCTGTCTTATAATATAACCTCGATAAAGGTCGAAAATTTTAATTTATTTTTTCTAAAATATGTTTAAGAAAACAATAGCGATATTTGGATTGCTGGCGATGTTCTCGGTTGCAAATATTTCCTTGGCGCAGACAACCAACACCACGACAAGCTCAAGTTCAAGTTCGATTTCAAGTTTGAGCTCGAATTCGAGTCTCGGCAAAAAAGGAATTGATTTGTCCTGCGTTCAGACAGCGGTAGACACTCGAGAAAACGACTTGATTGCCGCCAGAACGGCTCAAGGTAATGCGATAGTCACGGCGTATGAAGTCAGAAAATCAGCTTTGCATGA
>JAGXAA010000105.1 GCA_018971765.1 Patescibacteria group bacterium | reverse complement strand
GGAAAGGCAAGTTTTGTCTATTGAGGCCCAGCTCACGGAATTGAGAGAGTTTGCCAAGCAAAACAATCTTTTCGTGGTTAAAGAATATTACGAAAGCAAAACCGCCAAAGAGCCTGGCCGAGAAGTTTTTAATTTTATAAAAAGGCAACGCTTTACACCGACAATTTATTAAAATCTCATTTTGTATTCCGCCGAAGGCGAAACAAAACCATCGGCTCATTGCGGCTTTGCCGCAATACAAATTATTAAATTTGTGAACCGCCGCCTTGCGGCGGGAAAATTGGCGATTGATTTCAAAAACCCTTGGCATTTCCTCGCGGAAATGCCCGCCGAAGCGAGGCGCGAAGCGCCGAGCGAGGCAACTAATCAACTTTGGTGGTGTTTGTTGGAAAAAGTCAGAACTCATTTTGAACAAAATCCCGACTAATTCGCTCCGCCCCGCCGCCGCTCGCTTCGCTCGCTGTTCCGCAAAAAAGTTTTCTTCGCATTTTATGATTTGGCGCGCGATTTCTTTTTCTTCTAAAAGGAAAAGAAAACTTTTTTGCGGGACTCTGCTCTGAACGAGCAGGGCGGCGGGGCTTCGCTTCGGCTCGGGCGAGGCGGAATTCCCCCCACACCCCCCTTCCGCCTCGCCCTCGCTTGGGCTGGCGAAAATTTTTGCGGCGGGCTTACATAAATAATTTATCAATTCGGAATGAAAAAATCAAAGCCGTATCTCCTTTTCTAACCATGGGATTTTTTCATTCTTTCGTTTCCAAAACAAATCTTCCCAAATGTAATGAACCGCGAGTTGTTTGTATTTTCCAAATTTTTCAAGATGCTTCAGGATTTTTTTGACTGGCACTGGGTTTTCGGGATCGCGGTCAAAAAATAATTTTGAATAGATTTTCTGTTCCCACGGCGAAACATGATTGAAAAAATCCCAGTGGTGGAAAACATCAAAAAGTAAATACCAAACTGTTGCGGGCCCGACTCCGTAAAGTTTTAGCAATTCCGTCATTTGAGTTTCTCGGTCTTTGGCTCGCAACTCTGTTTCGTTGATTAGTCCTTGCGAAAAATAATCGTCAATTTTTTTGATTGATTTTGCCCGATAGCC
>JAGXAA010000104.1 GCA_018971765.1 Patescibacteria group bacterium | reverse complement strand
GGTCATATCGGCGTCGTAAATCATCAAAATATCCCCGGTTGCCATATCAAACCCTTTCCGCACGGCATCGCCTTTGCCTTTGCCGTCTTGAACCGCGTATTTTAAAATTTTCGGACCTTTATACGAATCGACCACTTTCTTTATCTCTTCCAGAGTATTATCTTTTGAATGTCCTTCAATGAAAATAATTTCCGTAAATTTTCCCAGGTCCGGCAATTCATCAACTATTTTTTTAATCGTACCGGCTTCGTTTCTCGCCGGCACAATGATAGAAATCGAAGGGTTGCCGTCATTTCGTTTATTTGACGGACGAGCGACAACAAAATTAACCAGCCCAAGTTTGTTAAAAAACGGCATATTGACCAAAAATTCATTTAGTATCCGCGAAATTATCGGTATGTATTTTGGAAACAAAAGTTTCGAGCTTGACTTGACCGCTTCCAAGTCGGAAAGATGAAGAAAATTTTTAATATCAGTTTGCGACACCCAATTCTGATTGACGGACGGCATCCTCAAGCCGATTTTGGAGCCAAAATCCAAAATCGGCTCCCAAAGTTTGCTGTATTGAGTGATAACAATCCGACTGCTTGAATGCGTTATCTTTTCTAATTTGCGGAAAAATTCTTCAATGTCAGGCAAGTATCCTATGAGGTCAGAAATTATTATATAATCAAAGACTTCTTCCACATCGTCAATTTCCCCAACTTTGAATTCTATATTTTCATCTGCATTTTTAGCCCGCGCCATTTCAATCATCCTTTCGCTTATGTCAATGCCAAGCCCTTTGCTCGGCTTTAATCCAACAAGAAATTCTCCGGTCCCGCAACCTATCTCCAAGACCTTTTTTCCTTGAGGAACAATGAAAGAAATGTGATTTTCTATGTATGAATAATAGTATCTGTTCTTATTCCTCCAATAATGATGTCTTGGGACGATTTTATTGAAATATTCTTTTAATTTTGTTTTATCTTCTTTCATAATATCCGCGTTTGCTCGTAAACTATGCCACATTTTCCGCTTTTTTCCAAATGAGAACCACCAGCTAAAGCTGGTGGTTTCTGTCTTGTCCGCCGTTAGGCGGACTAAAACAATTGCGGTAAATCTTTCTGTTGGTAGCTCTGATTGTTGATATAGTTTTTCATCTGGTGTTCGTTG
>JAGXAA010000056.1 GCA_018971765.1 Patescibacteria group bacterium | reverse complement strand
AAAGACATACCGTTATCGTCCTCCACGATAAGGCGGTAGTGAGGGTATTTTTTTTTGAACTTGTGGAGGTACTGGTTTTTGAATGATGTTGGTATTTCTATTTGGTCGCCAACGTTCATTCCTTCCAGGTTGTAGATCGGTTTTCTGCCGCGCTTCATATAATTGGTATTTTTCACCAAATATAAGTAATTTAATTATGAATCCAAGCATAATGGTTAACCATAGCCAGAGCCATTTGATTTAGCGTTTTATACAACGTGCCGTAAAACCCAAAAGTCTTTAGCTTTTGGGATGTAAGGCACAAGAAATTTAGCCTTGTGAAAGAATATACTGGCGGACAGTGTCAGGACTTGCTTCTCCAATAGAGCAGACAAAGTAACCATCTGACCAGAAAGTATGTTCTTTCCAAAAGTTCTTTGACAATATGTTTTTGTGCTTTTGCCAAATTGCAATAGTGCTTTCCTGCTTCAATTTACGAACAATAGAAGTAACCGAAAGACGTGGAATGTAGCGAAATTTTTTTGTGAATGTTTCTCAAACTCGATGGAAATATTTACAAAAAAATGTAGCGGATTTACAAAAAAGTATTAACTTTGCATAAAATAAAACTATTTAATAGTAGAATGAAGACAATTTTTCGGACATATCAATTTGAATTGCAGCCAACACAAGAGCAAAAAGTGTTGTTGGATAAGCATTTCGGATGTATTCGTTATGTTTACAACTACTTTTTAAATGAAAGGAAAGAGCAATACCAAGCAGATAAAAAGTTTGATAATTACTATAAACAGGCAGCTACCTTAACTGAATTAAAAAAGAAAGAAGAAACTGATTGGCTCAAAGAAGTGAATAGTCAATCATTACAATTTGCTTTAAGATGTTTGGATACTGCTTATGTAAACTTCTTTAGAGGTAATGCTAAGTTTCCACGATTTAAGTCAAGGAAAAAGAAAAACTCATTCACAGTTCCACAGTTCGCAAAACTTGAAGACGGAAGATTTTTTGCACCAAAATTCAAAGAAGGTATTAAAGTAAATGTTCACCGTGAAGTTAAAGGCAAAATTGGTAAATGCACTTTGAGTAAAACTCCAACAGGAAAATATTTTGTATCAATTCTATCTGAAGAAAAATATCACCAAAAAGAAAAAACTGGTGCTGTTTGTGGAATAGATTTAGGTTTGAAGGACTTTGCTATTACTTCTAATGGAATTAAATTTAAAAATAATAAATACACAAAACAATATGAAAAAGAGTTAGCGAAAGCACAAAAACATCTTTCTCGTAAGACAAAAGGTAGTAATTCGTTTGAAAGACAAAGACGAAAAACCGCAAAACTTCACGAGAAGATAACCAACTCACGAATGGATAACCTACACAAGGTATCTCACCAATTAGTATCAGATTATGATATAATTGCATTAGAAGATTTAAATGTAAAGGGTATGGTCAAAAACCATAAACTTGCCAAACATATTTCTGATGCAAGTTGGGGAACTTTTGTTAGGTTACTTGAATACAAAGCTGATTGGAACGATAAACAGATTGTAAAAATCAATCGTTTCTACCCATCAAGTAAAACCTGCTGTGAGTGTGGTTGGATAAATCAAGACTTAAATCTCTCAATAAGAGAGTGGACTTGCAAAAATGGACACGTTTTAGACCGTGATTTAAACGCTGCAAAGAACATTCTTAAAGAGGGATTAAAAATATTAAACTCGGCAGGAACTGTCGAAAACACGGGTGGAGACTCAAATAAGACTTCTGTAAAGAAGCACAAGTCCGTGAAACCCGAAGCCCATTTGTCTTTAGCAAATGGGTAGTTCACTCATCGGTTAAGTCGGTTTTAAAATTTAAAAATCCAAACGCACCTAAAAAATAGTATATGCACGTTCACACTTTTCACACTGAGTCTCACACTTTGGATATAGCCCTTCTCTATCACATTTAAACGTCTCTTTCAGATAAACCTCTAAGCGGTATTTGAGAGCTATCACATCATCGCGGTGAAGTAGTATTGCCCCTGAACCATATTCGTAATCTTCTTCATCACCATCGCCTCTATCAACTGTTATAGATGGCCACTCTTCAACTTTAATTAAAAATAAACCGCTTAATGATTCCTCTTCGGCTTTTAACCTGGCACTTGTATTTTGTTTGAGGTATAGAACATCTTTTCTGTGTCCGTTAGAAATGTATTCGGATGCCATAAATTTATTGGGTGAATCGCCCCCGCGCTTTTTTAATTATAAATTTTGTTCGTGTTTCATAGTTCAATTCGTGTAGCCAATTCTACTGCATAAGCACTTGATACGTTGGCAGCAATAAACCAACGCTCAATAAAGCCCTGCCGCTGCCTTCACACGTTCCGCGATCACGGGCTTTCCTCGCGCTGGCCGCCGCCACGCTGCCCGCTCGCCTGGCCGATGGCCGCCACGCTGCCCGCTCGCACTTGGGATGATGGTCGCCCCGCCGTTCGCTTGGCTGATGGCCGCCCCGCACGATTGTCCATATTTTTGATTTTTTAATTATTTTCTTAAGTTATCCAAAAAGAAGCAGGCAACCTTAAACGCCCTTAATCTTGCTTCTGATTTTTCGCTTCCGTCATTCGGAAATTCTTGGTCGTTATTCCAAAAATCATTCTCCCATTCAGAACGTTTTCTTACAAAACAACCAAGTTGAATAATATCTATACCGTCATTATTGACATAGGCCGATACTTGATATTTGTACAGGTTGACGGCAAATAGGGCTGTGGAGTTTGTTATTGTTGCGCCATTGCCAATCGTTGAACGGTTTCCAATCGTTGAACAGTTTCCAATCGTTGCGGCCTCGCCAATCGTTGCGGCCTCGCCAATCTTTGCGCCATCGCCAATTGAAATTTTTCTTAATGATAAAACATGATTCAAATCTGAAATATTTTCATGTTCAAATTTTTCCCATTCATGTTTTTCGTTTTTTAGAAATATTATTTTCATAAGGTTTGGTTTTACCGGTTCATCCAATCGTCTATTTTTGCTTCCTCCTGGGTTCGTTCTTCGATAAGTTGATCGACAAAAAAAAGGATTTCTTTGATCGTCCCATGTTTGATGCGGTCGATGTGGAATGGATGCTGGATCAGAAAACCCGTTTTTTGGTTGTAATCGGTCTGCGTTTTTTGGGAGGTGGAAGGCAAATAGGTTATCTTCCATCCCATCCGCTCGAGTTCGTAGTGCGTTTTCATTTTTCTCTTATAAAAGATTCGGCCAATTTGGGGTATTTTATAAGGTTTGTTATTTGATAAATAGTTTTGGGATCGAAATCTATTTTTGAGATGATGTCAATTATGGCTTGATTGTAGGCAATTTTGGTTTGTATTTCAAGGTCGCGTTTGTGGTTGGCCATTATTTCATCGATCCATTCTGAAACGGTAGGGAGTTCGCTATTGTTTTTCATTTTCATTGTTGATTAAGTTGTATATTTTTTCAAGTGTTGAAACCGGGACCCTTATCACTTTTGTGTGTTTTTTCTCATTTTCTGGTTTTTTTGGGCGGCCAGCATTTTTGCGTGCTCCGCCTTGCTTTTTATTTTTCATTCTCATTTTGGTTGATTCAATATATTTTTGTGGTTATTCTTGCCGTGAGGGGTATTGTAGGGCTGCAGCCGCGCATGACCAATACTTCCACCGTCAACCCTTCCGGAAGCTCGGTGATCCCGGTGCAGCCGTTCATGTACAATACTTCCACCGTCAACCCTTCCGGAAGCTCGGTGATCCCGGTGCAGCCGTTCATGTACAATACTTCCACCGTCAACCCATCAGGCAAGGGGCAATCAATTTCATTCCTGTACAGCCAGTAATAATTGCGGCACAGCACCTCGTACAGCTCATTGATGTTGTTTGCCCCAAGAAGTTTCCTGTATTCTTCTATGCAGGCGTTCTTTGCCTTGCACTCTTTCGCCATGCGCTCCTTGAACGATGGGAAGTCGATGTCTGTCAGTTTCATGGTTTTGAAGATCGCGGGGGGCAAAACCAATTTTCCGTAATCGACGTGCAGTCGCTAATGTCCAATATTTCCTCCGTCAACTGGATCGCGGGGAGCAAAACCGTGCAGTCGGTAAAATCCAATACTTCCACCACCTTTTTCTCCCTGCACACTCTCGCCATCATTGCCTTGAACGATGGGAAGTCAATGTCTGTCAGTTTCATGTGTGTTTTTGTTTGACAATCCAAAAGTAGAATAATTTAATTATTTATCAATTTTTATTTTTAGTTTTAATTCTAACTAATTGATAATCAATGGAATTATTTTAACATTAAAAGAAAAAAACAAAAACATTTGCAACTATAATTAAATTATAGCAACCTTTGCCAAGTCAAACAAAAAACAAACTAAAAATGGAAACAAAAGAGCTTTTCAAACGGGATGACGTAAAACAAAAATTTATGGAAATTTTGGGCAAAAGGTCAACCTCATTCATCACTTCTATTCTACAAATAGTTAGTTCAAACGATCTCCTTTCAAAGGCAGAGCCAATGACAATTTATCAGGCCGCTCTTGTGGCTGCCACATTGGATTTACCGATTAACAACAATCTCGGTTTTGCCTACATCGTGCCTTTCAACATGAAGCAAAAAGATGGCACGTTCAAAACCGTTGCCCAGTTCCAGTTGGGATACAAGGGGTTCATTCAGCTTGCCCAGCGTACTGGGCTTTTCAAAACTATTTCCGCTTGCCCGATTTATGAAGGTCAACTTATTGAACAAAACCCATTGACCGGATTTGTATTTGATTTTTCTAAGAAAAAATCAGATGCCGTTATTGGTTACGCCTCTTATTTTTCTTTGGTCTCAGGGTTCACAAAAACTTTTTTCATGTCGATAGCTGACCTTCAAAAACACGGCACTCAATTTTCGCAAACATTCAAAAAAGGTTATGGGCTTTGGAAAGATAATTTTGATGCGATGGCCACAAAAACGGTAATCAAATTATTGCTCTCAAAATATGCGCCTCTTTCCGTTGATATGCAAAAAGCTGTGATTGCCGATCAGGCCATAATTATCGACAACGAAAATGATAATGTAACCTATGTTGATAATGAAGTGGTAGATGTTGACAAAGAAGATGAACGTATTGTATTGATGATACATGATGCCAAAACATTAGATGACCTCAAACAAATCGAACCACATTTAAAGGAAGAACATTTGGATATGTTCACTATAAAAATGGATGAAATAAAATCCACAAAAAAATAAAATTTATGAAACAATTACTTTTCCATCCTTCTTCGCTTGGCCAACTTATGACCAATAGCCGGAGCAAATCCGACCCTTTGGGGGAAACGTGCAAATCAAAACTTCTCGAAATTTGGGTAGAAGAAAAATTCAACCGAAAAAAAACAATCGCCAATAAATGGATAGAAAAAGGATTGTTAGTTGAAGAAGATTCCTTGACCCTTTATTCGCGTTGCACAAAGAAGTTTTTTAAAAAAAATAAAGAACAGATTTCAAACGATTGGTTTACCGGAACGCCCGATATTATTGAAAAAGATTGCATTATCGACATTAAATCAAGCTGGGATTTGCACACTTTTTTGAAAGCAAATTTTGATGATGTGAACAAAAATTATTTTTGGCAGGGGCAAGCATACATGGATTTGACGGGGATAAAAAAATTCAAACTTGTCTATTGCCTCATCAATACACCGGAACAGATTATCAACGATGAAAAAAGAAAATTGGGATGGCTGATGGGAACGGCCACAGATACTGACCAAAAATGTATCGATGCTTTTTCCGAGCTTGAAAAAGAAATGATTTTCGATGACATTCCTATGGGGGAACGTTTCTTTGAAATCGAAATAGATTATAATGAGGAAATGATGGCAAAAGCTAAAGAAAAACTTGTGTTGTGCAGGGAATATATCAAGAGCCTTAAATTTCAAAATAAAATTATCAACGATGCCATCGAGTAAACCAAAAAAAAAGATTCAGAACAAAGT
>JAGXAA010000003.1 GCA_018971765.1 Patescibacteria group bacterium | reverse complement strand
CTTTGAATTACGAAACTCTCCCATGCTATCATTTCAAGAGTCGCGGCTCTTCAGGAGAAGAACCTCGACTTCTGACATGACTCCTCAAGTATACAAATTTCTGAAGGATAAAGTCCAGTTCATCTGTGAAAAACTCAAATTGTCCAAATTTTCAAAATCTACCGGTCGAAAGCTGTCAATCTCCATCCCCGACACCGTCACTCTGGCTCCCTACAAACAAACTCAAGGAATTCAAACCAAGAAATCAATCTGGGAAGACTTCAAGAAAATACTCAAATGCTGTTACGAAACTCCGGTCGTCAATATGAACCGATGGTCAATTTCGGCTCTTCTCATTCTCAAAATCATTCTCGGGGAAAATGGAAGAAACTCTCACTTGATCAAACACTCTGATTCCGCCGACATTCCCGTCTGTCTTAATAAAAACGCCAAACATCACAAGACGATGAAATCTCCGTCTTCGCTGGGACATTCCGGAAAAGGTATGTTTTACGGGCTTAAATTGCACTTAATCTCCGATTTGAATCGGAAAATACTCTCCGTTTCCTTCGCTTCGGCCAATGTTGGAGACCGAGAAATGTTTATGAAGCCCAACAAGGACTTGGAAGGAATATTCGTGGCTGACGCCGGCTACGCTTCAGAGAAGCTGGAAAGAGAATTCTTTATTGAAAACAAAAGGATTCTTCTCGCCAAACCAAGAAAGAATATGAGAAAAGTCATCACTTTTTCCAGAAGAAACTTTACGACACCCGAATGATCATCGAACTCAACTTCCGCAACCTTAAGATGTTCCACGACCTCGTCACTTCCTTGCCAAGATCAGTGAGTGGCTACTTGGCCAATTACATTTATTCGATTTTAGCTTACGCGCTTAGGTAGAGAGCTTCGCTTTCAGGACAACTTTATCTTTCAACAATGCGCAAGAAAAGAACAACCGCAGAGGTCTGCGGTTGTTAAGGGCGGGTTAAGAAACCCGCCCTTTTGGAGTTTTGTAATTCAAAGTAATTTAATCTAATACTATCACAGTTTCAATTTCAAAACATTTTACCCTAAGTAAAAATTGACATCCGAAGTCGGTCTTTTACTTGTAAAGATAGAATTTTAGACAACGCAAAAACCCCTCTCTTTCGAGAGGGGTTTTTGTTAACCATCTTCTTGGCTGAACTTAGCGTTCACTAAGTCAAACCAAAGAAGTCACAAGAGGTTATTAGAATGTGCCCTTAGTCAACTGGACTGGGCTGGTGTAGAAGGTGTTAATTCCCCAAGTCTGATTGGCAATAGCTATGCCTCCAACATTGCTTGCTATATTAGAGATAGCGCCGAATAGGGCCTGGCTAGTGCCTATGCTTGCATTGCTTGAGTATATTACACCCGTCAATGTTACCGTGTAATCACCGCCATCACCCACTGAAGAATCCGTTGGCGATACCTGAATGGTAGGAGTGACCGCAATGGAATTGGCTGAAGTGTAAGCTCCGTTGGCCTGAGTCGTTGAAGCGAATACGAAGGTCAAGTCTCCGGCTACAGGCTTGATCATAGAACCGCCTTTAGCATGAGATTTCAATGTAATCGTGGCTGTGACTGAGCTTGAAGCGACTCCGACCACTCCAGCCGTGCCGACGGATGAAGCGCTAATCAATGACCACTGAGGAACCGCTGAATAGAAGTATTGACTATTTCCAGCAATTACGCTCGAAGGTCCGGCATTAGTTGACGAGCCGTCTGGTTTTTCATAGACAACATCCGCGGCTGTCGCGCTGATGCTTGTGCTGGCCGCTTGACCGCTAACCGTTGTCGGGAAAGTGGCTTGAATAGTCAAAGTTTTGGTCGTATCTTTAGGAACCATAACTGACAAACCGGTGAATGAAGCCTTTCCTCCCACCGTTGTAGGAGCCGTTTGCGATCCCAGCACCGTGCTGCCGTCCAACAATTTAACCACTGTAGGCAAGCCCGTTGTGGTTGTCGCGTTGACTGTAACCTTTACGGTCGTGATCTTTGAATCGCCTGTCGTTGACTTGAAATCAATTCCTTGCATTACAAGATTCTGAATTCCGTCAGTCGAGCTTACTCGAGTGTTGTTTGACACCGGAGTCGCGGCAACATTGCCTGAAACCGTCAAAGTTGAAGCGCCGGAGGAATTAAAGGTAAAGGTTCTGGTGCTTCCTGACATATCGGTGTAAGACTGCAATCCAAGAGTGTCCTGAGCCCTTATGTTTTGAGTATTTCCTGAATATCCTTTAATCGTGACGACTCTCGCCGTATCGGTGCTGCTGATAGAATTGGTGTTAATATTGAAGGTCAAAACTTTCGTCGTGCCCACGGGAACATTAAACCCTAGACCTGAAAGAATGATGTGATACAAGTTGTTTGAATCCTTGTAGAAATCAGACGAAGAAAGTGTCTTGCTCATAAGAAGAGTGCTTCCGTCATAAGCGCTGACTCCCGTTATGAAATTGCTTGGATTCTGAGCGCTGCCTGATACAGTGACCGCGACTTCCAAATCCGCTCTGTTAACCGTCATATCTGATCCGACGGCGGTGGTTTCAATTCCGTATACCGGAACATTGGTCGTGGCTCTGACATTAGCGTCGTCAGATGGCGTGGCTGAAAGTTTAGTTGTAATCAAACCTTCCTTTCCCGCGACAGCGCTTGACGAGCTGCTTGAGCTGCCGGTTGAGCTGGTTGATACTGATGACGAGCTGCTTGAGCTGCCGGTTGAGCTGGTTGATACTGATGACGAGCTGCTTGAGCTTGAAACCGCATTCAACACGGCTCTTGTCGCGGCGTCAACCATGCCTGTGGCTGAAACACCATTGATTATTTGGTATTTCATAACAGCCGCTTTTGTGAGTCCTCCGAAATATGAAGTTTCATTTCCCGGCGAGCCCGCTCCGCTTGAGGCGACTTGCGTTCTGGAGTCCTCATTTAGGACTTTTTGCAAATTCATTACTTCACTTCCTTTGCTGCCGACTTTAAGGTCGAGAGTGAATTTTGAAGTTGTCGTGTAACCGGATACGGCGGCTCTCGCTTGAGCGGCTTTATCCGAAGAAATAATTCCAAGGCTGATAAAGAGGTCGACTAACTGGCTCAAGGAGATTCCTTGCGCGCTGGAAGTCTGCGCCCCCACCCCTACAAATAGAGAAAGAGCCATAGTGAAACCTATAACCCCCGCAACTATTTTTGTAGTCTTTGATTTTATAAAATAACTCATAATTTTTAATGCTAATTTTTTAACGATTTCTTTTCAGCTACTTGTAAAACTAATAATTTTAGAAAAGAAATCATTTTAAAGGCTAAAATATTTTGCAGGCTCGCAACGCAAACCTGCAAAATATCCGCCTAAACACGACTTATCAGTTTCGACTAAAAACTGATATTTTCGTGACTTAACCGACTGATTTTAACTTGCGGCGATTGAGAACTTTCAAATCTCTCGCGCCCCTTACCACCAAACCGGTCGCCTTATATTTTTGTCGGAAATCAAAATCTCCGGCAAGATCGACACAAGACAACTGGCTTAGCTAACAAAATTTGATCCGGCAATCTTTCATTAACTAAACATAAACCGAGTGTGTTTTTCTGAAAAACGAGCCGAAACATTTTAAAAACGCGATGCGCGATTCTAATGATGTTCGCCGATAAATAAACTCTATTTAATTTTCAATGATCTTATTCTTTCCGGAGAACCGAAAATTTACTTGTTTTTTCGTTCCCGTTGGACCCGTTGGACATGATAATAATTATCTTGAAAAATAATTATCAACCGTAAGTATAATCCTTATCTCGCGCTTCTGCAAAATAAACCTGTGGATAACTGGCAAACTGAGCTTTTAAACGGCTTTCCCGCTAAACATGCTTAGTTTGACGGAATTATCCATCAGATTACAATAATTACAAAAATATGAATAAAAGTCAACAAAAGAAGATTTTAGGTGGTAGGTAGTAGGTTGTAGGTTTTTTAGAGAAAATTTGAGAAAATAAAGAAAAAGAAGGAGAAAGAAACTGTATTCTTGCGCAGGCGGGAATGACAGAAAGATGCAGGAGATGGAGATGCAGAGAGAAAAGCTAAAAATTCGCCCATCATTGTTTTATCTTTCCTACAACCTACCATCCACAACCTAACACCTTCCCCATTGTCCTTTACGAAGCCAACGAATATTTGCTCCATCTTCTTTCTCCTTCTTTCTTAAGGACGCCTTTGGCCACTAAACTCAGCAACTCTCTCTGAATTGTCTTTTCGCTACAATCAAAGAGTATACTTGATACGTCTTTCACGCCAATTTCCTTGGTCTTTTTCAGAAGATTTATTATGGTCTCATATCTTTTGTCTTTACCTCTGACAATGTGTCCTTTAATAAAGGACACATTGTTCCCCTCTCCCTTACTTGTGTCCTTTATTAAATGTCTTTTATATGAATTTGTCTTTGAGACTGTCTCCTTATCATCCGAATTTTGACTCATCGTCCCAATGTCCTTTTCATTTTGACTGGATGACGTTTGCCCCGATTTTCCGTCCGCGCCGGAATAATTTTCGGATGTGTCAAAAAAATTTTTTGACAATAGAAACTTCGCGCTCAAACTTCTCTCTTTTAATTCGACTAGGTCTATAATTTTTTCAATTTCATATTTTATGATATTGCAATTCATAGAAGAAATAATTCCCGAAATATTCGCCACTTCAAGCAAGGAAATCATCTCGAAAGAAGCGGCGGTAAAATTATTCATCGCGTCGGCGCGATTGCGATGTCCTTGATTGGACAAATTTATGCCGTGAGACAACAGCTTACCGGCAGTATCTCTCATTTTCCATTTGATGGGCTCATTGTCCGATATAAAACTCGTGATAAGATAAATTGCCGAAGCCAGCCTCTCTGTCTTTTTAAATATGAAAATGACATTGGCATCATTCTGAAAAATGCTTATAGTCTTAAGATTAAGCCTGTCATAGCTTATTTTATTTTCCATATCTTGATTTTTGTTATTTTTATCATTCATTTTGTCTTTTAATTGTCCTTTAAGTGGTTTTTGGATCGACTGATTGAATCTTGTTGAAGATTGTCCTTTGTAGAAATTCCGCGCGATTTATTTAGTTATTTAATGTCCATTATATATCGGACACAAAAGAAGTGTAAAGACGGAAATAGCAATAAGTTATAAAGTAGAAAGTTTGTAAAGTAAAAAATAAATACTTAAAGAGTATTTTCTGATATAATGTTCGAATTAAAAATATAATGAATGGATGAGAAACGCCACATTAAGCGTGAGTTTCGATATATCTGATTTCCAGTTTATTTATATCTAAATACCATGGCAAAAAAATATAAAAAGAAAGTCGAGGATGGCGATGATAAAAAAAATGGCGGGAATATTTTAAGTCAAATCGGTGACGAGACCAAACAAGCCGTGTTCGCCATAATTTTTTTCGCGATGGCGATCCTTTCCGCGCTTTCGTCGTTTCACAAGTCCGGAATGGTCGGAAATAAGATTTACGATATTCTGGCGCGGCTATTCGGATTGGGATATTTTTTGATCCCTCTTCTTTTTTCCCTGCTTGGAATTTCTTTCATAAAATCAAAAGAAAGAAAAATCGGCTGGCTTAAAGTTTCCGGAATAATTGTTTTTTTTATTTCGGGTCTTGGCGTTATGGGCGCGGTTTGGGAGAAAAAAGGCGGAATGGTCGGCAGCACTATCGCCTATCCTCTGTTAAAACTTTTTGATTTCTACACGAGCATCGTAATCCTCGTCGCGCTCCTCGCGATATCTCTCCTCGTAATCTTCGAAACTAAACTTGACATTGATTCATTCTCCTCAGCCATTGGATTGTTCAAAAAGAAAACTGGAGACGAAGGAGAACGGGTGGGCGAAAAAGAAGCGACAATTACAAATGACGGCAAAATTGCCGGTTTGGAAGAAGCCAAAGAAAATGAAGAAATTGAGTCAAAAAAAACAGACAAAGAAAAAAAATCCAAAGCGGTAAAAATTAAAGAAAATGAAGAGGAAGGCGAATTTTCCATCAAAGCAAGGCGCGAATATTACGGAAAATCCTATACTCCGCCTCCGCTCTCCCTCTTGGACAGAGACAGAGGCAAGCCGGAGGTCGGCGACATCAAAGCCAACGCGAACATAATAAAGAGGACATTGCAGAATTTCGGAATCGATGTGGAGATGGATGAAATATCAATAGGTCCTTCGGTGACGAGATATTCTCTCAAGCCTGCCGAAGGCGTCAAGCTCTCGCGAATAGTGGCTCTTCAAAACGATCTCGCTTTGGCGCTCGCGGCCCACCCCATAAGAATAGAAGCTCCGATCCCGGGAAAATCCTTAGTGGGAATTGAGATACCAAACAGCGTGAAAACGACGGTCGGCTTGGGCACTATTTTAGCGAGCGACGAATATCAACGCTCGGCTAAACCGCTTTTGGTGTCTCTCGGCAAGAGCATCCCGGGCAAATGTTATTTCGGCAATGTGGAAAAAATGCCGCATCTTCTTATCGCCGGCGCGACGGGCTCCGGCAAATCCGTGACAATTCATTCCATCATAACATCGCTCTTATTCAGGAATTCTCCGGAGCAGATGAAATTCATAATGATCGACCCGAAAAGGGTTGAATTGACTTTGTACAATAAGATCCCGCATCTTCTCACGCCTGTCATTACCGACCCGAAGAAAACCATCCTTGCCCTCAAATGGGCGGCGAAAGAAATGGACAGACGATACGACATACTTGAGACGGAAAAAGTCAGAGACATCGAGTCTTATCATCAAAATATTATCGAGAATAAGAAAATCGGCGCCAAAAACAAGGACGAGGGCGCCGGCGAAAATGAAGAAAAGAACATTGAAACTATGCCTTATGTCATAATCGTGATAGACGAATTGGCCGACATTATGCAATCTTATCCGCGCGAACTGGAATCAGCCATCGTCCGACTGGCGCAGATGAGCCGAGCCGTAGGCATTCATTTAATTCTCTCCACTCAAAGACCGTCCGTCAATGTCATCACTGGACTAATCAAGGCGAACATCCCGGCGAGGATAGCTTTGCAAGTCGCTTCGCAGATTGATTCGAGAACGATTCTTGACGCGGGCGGGGCGGAGAAGCTTCTCGGCGCCGGCGATATGCTTTACATCGGAGGCGAAATGTCCAAGCCCGTGAGACTCCAATCCCCTTTCATATCGGAAACGGAAGTCAAAAAAGTCGTCAAATACTTGATTGACGCTTACAGGGATGAAATACCCGACGGAATAAATTTCACCGAAAATAATGAAAAAAATATCGCGTTCGGAAGTTTGGTCATGGAAGATGAAAGCTTGGAAGAAGAAGACGATTTGTATGAAGAGGCCAAAGAAGAAGTGATTAAAGCCGGCAGGGCATCCACCTCCTACATCCAGAGAAAATTGCGCGTGGGGTATTCGCGCGCCGCGCGCCTAATAGACATCTTGGAAGAGCGAGGAGTCATCGGTCCGGCGGACGGTTCAAAGCCCAGAGCGATAATAGGCGCGGAAAACAACCCGAACCAGACGACCAATCCCGAAAGTTTAATTGAATAAAAGCGGTATTTACCCATTATATTTTGACTTCGCTCGCGGGTCATGCGAATTCGGAAATTCGCGCGACACCGCTCGCTAGTCAAAATAAAGAAGCAGTCTAAATGTAAACAAGACAAAATATGAACAGAGGCCGCGTAAAATTCTATTTCAAAATATTTCTGGCGGCAATATTCCTCTCTTTAATATCGGGCTATTCTTTTTACCAATCAAGAAGCCTTGTTATTGGGCCGATCGTAACGATAAGCGAACCGAAAAACGGAGAGACGGTAAATCAATCGCTGATAAAAATAGCCGGCGATTCCAAGAATATAAAAAAAATAACTTTGGACGACCGCGAGATAAACATTGACGAGACCGGCGCCTTCAGCGAAAAATTGCTGTTATCGGAAGGTTATAATATAATTAAAGTGAGCGCTTGGGACAAATTCGGCAAAAAAACGGAAAAGACGATTGAAGTTGTCTACGGGGGAAAGATTTTAGGCGGCGGGAAAAGAACAGAAGATTAAGGGAGAAAAACTGTAAAAGTTAATAAGTTATTATGAATTACGAAACGGAAAAATTTAAGTCCTCGGGTCGCAAAAACTCTTTGTCTTTCAAGGTGTTTTTGCTCAACCAGACTGTAAATTTTTCCGTTTCGTAATTCAAAGTAAATTAAAAAATAAAATTATGATGAAAAAAGAAAAAAAAGAAATCGCGCCAAAGACAAATTCAGCGAACATAGAAGACACTCTGCAAGCGATAAAAACTAAATTCGGGGACGACGCGATTATGAAGCTCGGAGAAAAGCCGCGAGTCAATATTAACGCCATATCCACGGGCTCAATCGGACTCGACGCGGCGCTCGGCATCGGCGGTCTCCCCCGCGGAAGAATAGTCGAAATATTCGGCCCGGAATCTTCCGGAAAGACGACACTGTCGCTTCATGTAATCGCCGAAGCTCAGAAGCTCGGCGGAGTTTGCGCTTTCATAGACGCCGAGCACGCGATGGATCCCGAATATTCGAAAAGACTGGGCGTCAAAATAGACGAACTTCTGATTTCCCAACCGGACACGGGAGAGCAAGCGCTTGAAATAGTGGAAAGTTTGGTGCGGTCGGGGAAAATTGACGTTATCGTGATTGATTCCGTGGCGGCGCTTACTCCGAAAGACGAGATTGAAGGCGATATGGGAGCATACCATGTCGGCAAGCAAGCGCGTCTTATGTCGCAAGCATTAAGAAAGCTTACCGCCATAGTCGCCAAAAGCAAAACTGTCGTGATTTTCATAAACCAAATAAGAATGCAGATAGGCGTGATGTTCGGCAATCCGGAAACAACCCCGGGAGGCAAAGCTCTGAAATTTTACACTTCCGTCCGTCTTGATATAAGAAGGATAGCGCAGATTAAGAAGGGTGAAGAAATTATGGGCGGAAGAATAAGGGTTAAGGTCGTGAAAAACAAAGTCGCTCCCCCGTTCAAACAGACGGAGTTTGACCTGATGTACAATGAGGGAATTTCGCGCGAAGGAGAAATGATCGCTCTGGGAGAAAAAATGGGCATAATCAAAAAAACCGGCAACTCCTACGGCTTCGGCGAAGAAAAACTGGGTCGCGGCTATGATGCCACCCGCCAATTTCTCAAAGAAAATGAAAAAATCGCCGATAAAATTTTGGAAGAGATAAGGGTGAAGTTGAAGGAGATGTGAGAATGCATTTGTATTTTTGGTGGAATCATCATAAGAATCCGGCAATTAAAATATTATTACTTTGAATTACGAAACGGAAAAATTAAGTCCTCGGGTCGCAAAAACTCTTTATCTTTCAAGGCGTTTTCGCTAAACCAGACTATAAATTTTTCCGTTTCGTAACTCAAGATCATTAATGCAACAAGAAGATACTAAAAAACTAGACAACGGCGAATCTGCGGAAGAAATTGAAAAAACTGATGAGGCGCGATCGGTCCGCACTTTTATTGATGACATCGCCAGACTGGAACAAGAGAAAAAACTGACAAAAAAAGACATCTCTCAAATCGATCCGAAAATAATGGAAAAAATTCATCGCCTTGGCGAAATGGAAGATGAGAAAGACGGCATGGAGAAATTGTATCAAAAATCAATGAATCAAAGCGCGGATAAATTCCATGGCAATATCGACAAAAACGCATTTATAAGAAAAGAATTCATCATTGAGTCCGAGACATCGGAATTAAATGGAAAGAGAATGACGGAAAAAACGGAAAATAGACAAGCCGAGGCCAAAATGTTTCTCAAAGGTCTCGAAAAAACAGCCCGAAACATTGATCCGAAACCTTTTCCGGCGGAAACGGAGCGCTTAAAGCCGAACTCCGCCTCGGAACAAGAGACGAGTAAGCCGAAAATCGATGAAGCAAAAAATACGGAAGCCAAACCTGAAGCCAAGAGAGAAGCGACCCTTGAGGAAAAGCTCGAAGCCCAAAAAAGGTCGCTCAAGGAAGCGATATCGGAGATTCAAAAGAAAGAAGAAGAGTTGAGAACAAAAGAAGCCGAAATTAAAGAAGAAAAAGAGCGAATTGATTTGGAAAACAAATCAAGAAAAGAGCTCGAAGCGGAAACTGAAAGACAAGAAAATGAATTGCGAAAACAAAAATACGGCGCAAAAACCCCCAAAGAAAGGCGGGAATTGGAGAAGAAACGGCAAAACAAAGAAGATGAGCGGCAAAGGATAGAGCGGGAGCGATGGGATATGGACCAAAACATCGCAAACCTCGAAAAACGAATTGAGGACATAAAAAAACAGGAGGTCGTTTTAGCGAAAAAAGAAGCGTCTATTGGGACGGAAATTCAAAAAACGGAAATAAAACAACTGGCAATTCGGGCGGAAGCGGAAAAATCAGAAATGTTTAAAAAACTCGATGAAATAAAAAAAGCGCGAGCCAAACTTGAAACTGATTGGAAAGACATCTCCGACAAGGCAAAGGAAACGCGAGACAAAGAAATTTTGATTGATAAAAGAAAGAATGTCATCGAAACGGAAATTCAAACTCTGGAGACGCGAGAACATAAAGCCGAAAATCCGATAGAAATTCATAAGATCGAAGAAGCGCGCTGGAAGAAAGACGGAGAGCTTCGAGGTTCGGAAGAAGAAAAACTGATTATTGAGGAACAAGAGGCATCTCTTGAAGAATCTCTGGCGGAAATCGAGGCCAAATCGCGGGAAGTGCTTCATACGGAACAAGAAATGCTGGACAAAATGGCTGAACTTGATAGGATTATCTCCGCCGCGGAACAAGAAAACAAAAAAAATAAAAGCAACTGATACAAAAAATATGTTTGAATATAATGAAATAGTGGAAAGAAAGTTTATCATCCTTGACGGAGCGCCTTATGAGGTCGTGAGCTCTCATGTGTTCAGAAAACAGCAGAGAAAACCGGTAAACGCGACAAAACTTAGAAATCTTCTAACGGGAAAAATCACGGAACGATCATTCCATCAGTCTGAAAAAGTCGAGGAGGCGGAAATTATCGCGAGGGAAATAAAATATCTTTACACCAATAAAGGCGAATATTGGTTTGCTGAAATTAACGACCCGAGCAAAAGATTCAAGTTAGATGCCGATATGGTCGGCGCTCAAGGGAAATTTTTAAAACAAAATTCAATAGTTAAAGCTTTGGTGTTCGATGAAGAGATTATCGGATTAAAGCTCCCCATCAAAGTCGAGCTTAAAGTGACCGAGGCGCCGCCCGCCGTCAAAGGAGACACTGTGACTGGCGGCTCAAAACAAATTACCCTTGAAACCGGAGCCGTCATCAACGCTCCCCTGTTCGTGAACGAAGGAGATGTGATAAGAGTTAATACCGAAACGGAACAATACGCGGAGAGAGTATGAGGAACTAGGTTGCAAAAGCAGGTTTTAATTTTTAGGTGTTAGGTTTTAGGGAAGACAAAAACTAAGAGGAAAATAAATTTGCGTCTTTCCTTTTTCCTCCTTATTCTTATCTTTCGTTCTTTTTTCTTTTCTTTACCTACAACCTAACACCTAAAACCTTCTTAGACCTATTACCTTGCCACATACGGCAACAGCGCCATAAATCGAGCGCGCTTTACCGCCAAAGCGAGTTTTCTTTGATTCTTGGCGGACACGCAAGTTTTCTTTCTGGATATTATTCGCGCGTGCGGATTAAGAAATTTTTTAAGAATTTCCGTGTCTTTATAATCTATGTGATTGATGTTATTTTGTGAAAAAAAGCATTGTTTCATAATTATTTAGTTAAGTTATCTTGCGGCTTTTCAGATTTTTGGGAAGAATTGACTGATTAAGCCGATTTTCGCGTTAAACATTAAAACGGAATATCTTCCGGATTTATTTCCCCTTCAGGGTACTCGATAGTATCAATGTTTTCGGATTTATTCAAGTTTTCGGATTTGACGCCGCCGGCGTTTGCCGATGTTTGGTCTGAAAAAGCGCCCGCGCCCGTTCCGACGGTACGCGGTCCGAATTGAATGTTGTCGGCGATAACCTCCGTTCTGTATTTTTTGACGCCATCAGCCGCATCCCAGCTTCTGGTCTGCATCCTCCCTTCAACCAAAGCGCTCGCTCCTTTCTTAAGATATTGAGCGGATGTTTCCGCCTGTCTGCCAAAAACAACGATATTGTGAAAATCCGTATTTTCCTGCTTCACTCCTTCTTTATTTTTCCATACCCTGTTTGTCGCAAGACCAAAAGTCGTCACTTTGATTCCGGAAGGAAGCGATTTCATTTCCGGGTCCCGCGTCAAGTTGCCTATTAAAAAAGCTTTGTTTAAATACATAAATTATTCCGCTATGAGCTTATCGATGGTTTTATCCAATTCTTCTTGCGAAATCGGAGATTTGATTTCTTTTTCAGTTGAACTCTTGGCCGTCTTTGGCTCTTCTTTGGCCGGAGACGCGGTGATTTTCGGAGAAACTGGAGAAAAGAGAGTGTTTTCTTTCACGGTCTTTATCAAAAGAAATCTTAATATATTTTCATTTTCGTCAAAAAACTTTTTTATTTTGGCTATAAGCGCTTCTCCGGCGTCAAATTTAA
The DNA here is from genome assembly GCA_018971765.1 of Patescibacteria group bacterium. GTDB lineage: Bacteria > Patescibacteriota > Minisyncoccia > Phycocordibacterales > GWA1-40-21 > GWA1-40-21. The sequence continues at coordinate 16,153 of JAGXAA010000003.1, read as the reverse complement.
TCCAGCCGAAATAAGCGGTGTCGAATTTTCTTTTTGAGCCGCCGACAGATTTGGACACAGCGTAAGACAAGTCAAGCATCTTGGGAAATCCTTCGGACACGATCGTCGCCCCCTCTTTAACAAGAAAATTCTTCAAATTTTCCACTTCCACAGGAAGATTCTCCGCAGAAACGGCAGGCGCTATATGATAACCGACTTCATACACCTTAAGACTGCCTTCTTCTTTTTCTTTATTATTCTCTTGCTCTGATTTTTTTAACATATCGAAAAGACTAACACAGGCGGAACGCCAATGCAAGGTGATGAACTAGGTTTTAGTTATTAGGTTGTAGGTTTTAGGGAAAACAAATTTTTCCGTTTCGTAATTCACGATTTTAAAGCAAACATTTTCAAACTATTTTTCAATATCCGGTCTTTTATTTTGTCTTCATCTTCCCCACGGATTTGAGCGATTTTTTTCACGACTTCCGCGACATAAATCGGCTCGTTCCTCTTCCCCCTGCGAGGCGCCGGCGCGACAAAAGGAGAATCCGTCTCCGCCATTATCATATCTATCGGCGCGTTTTTTATCACCTCGTCGTAATCTCGAGCAAAGGTGACTACGCCCGTAAAAGAAAGAGTGAAACCGAGATCAAGAAATTCTTTCGCTTCTTTCCAATTTCCCGCGAAAAAATGCATATTGCCGCGGAGTTTTGAACCATGCGTCTTGGAATATGAGCGCAAAATTTCCAAAAGGTCGACATAAGCGTCGCGACAATGAATCATAAGGGGCTTATCCAATTCCAGAGCCAGTTCTGCTTGTCTTGTAAAATTTTCTATTTGTTTTTCTTTATAGTTTTTAGTTTTTAGATTTGAGATTTGAGATTGAGCGCCTCGAAAGTAGTCTAGCCCGCATTCCCCTACCGCCACGACTTTAGGATTCGCGAATAAGTCTTTGTAAACCGCCGCGTCAAAATCTTCGATCCCGCCATCAGTCGGATGAAGTCCTGCGGAAGCAAAAATGCCTTGATTGGCATTCGCGTTTTCTGAAGCTTTTTTGGAATTATCAAAGTCAACGCCGACATCAATCGCCCAAATATTTTTTTCTTTCATTTGTCCCATCATCGCTTCTCTATCTTCGTCAAATTCGGGAAAACTTATGTGCGAATGAATGTCTATGTATTCCGGCATAATAATTATTCTTTGAATTACGAAACGCAAAAATTTACAGTCTGGTTGAGCAAAAACACCTTAAAAGACAAAGAGTTTTTGCGACCCGAGGACTTAAATTTTGCGTTTCTTAATTCATAGTTATTTATTCTTTTCTGGGAAATAAGTTTTTCTCGAGCATCTTATTTTCTTTTATCGCTTTTTTAATATTTTCAGACGCGTTCGGCATAAAAATCGACAGGAGGTTGGCAACATCGCTCAATCCACCGACCAAATGAACAATCATCTTTTCCCCTTCTTTCCTGTTCTTTTTAACGACTTTGAACGGCTGATTTTTCTGGATATAAGAATCCATTTCGCCTATTTTACGCCAGATAAAATCCACCGCCTTGTTCAATTCGAATTTTTCAAGATATTCGGAAAATTCTTTTGGGAACTCAAACGCATCATCCGCATCGGCTGATTTTTTCAAATAAGTTTCGGACATTTTTATGATTCGGCTGGTTAAGTTGCCCAGACCGTTCGCCAAGTTGCCGTTATAAGCGGCTTTGAATTTTTCCATCGTGAAATCGCCGTCTTCAAACGGATTTAATTCTCGAGCAAAATAATAGCGCAAAGCGTCGGCGCCGTATTCGGAAACGACGCTCGCCGGATTTATCACATTACCCAAACTCTTGCTCATCTTCTGTCCGCCGCTTGTGATGAAGCCGTTAACTATAATTTGCCTTGAGGGCGAAAGACCGGCCGCGAGAAGCATCGCCTGCCACATCGCCGCTTGCTGTCGCAGATTGTCTTTTCCGCAATACTGCGTCACCGGCCACCATTTGTTGAATTTATCCGCATCTTCCGGCCAACCGACTGCGGAAACGTAATTCACCAGCGCGTCAAACCAAACATACATTACGTGTTCGGAATCATTTGGAACGGGAATCCCCCATGGCATTTTGCTCTTGAGTCGCGATACGCTGAAATCTTCAAGCCCTCTTCCGACAAAAGCTTTTATCTCTTTGAAACGCGAGGACGGAATGATAAAATCAGGATTATTCTCGTAAAGTTCCAAAAGCGATTTTTGAAATTCGGAAAAAGCGAAAAAATAATTTTCCTCGTCAATGATCTCAATATTCTGATTCGGATGGAGCGGACAGCGACCTTCTTCCAATTCCGATTCGGTCTTTTCAAGCTCGCATCCGACGCAATATTTTATCTTGTAATTTTTCTTGTATATAAAACCGTTTTTGTCGCATATTTTCCAAAATTCTTGCGCAGATTTTTTATGGCGCTCATCGGTCGTTCGAATAAAATTCACGTCTTCGGACAAATTTAAAATTTTAATGAGGTCTTTGAATTTTTCCGCCATATCGCTTGCGTATTTATGCGGATCTTGTCCGCTCTCAAGAGCTTTGCGGTATATTTTAAGTCCATGCTCGTCGGTACCCGTATTAAAAAAAACATCAAAGCCCAGAAGTTTTTTGTAGCGGGCGATAATATCAGCGCGCGTGATTTCCATGGCGAATCCGATGTGCGGATCGGCATTCACATAAGCCAATGTCGTTGTAATGTAAAAATTGACACTGTTAATATTGGAATTTATTTCGCCTCTTTTATTCATATTCTCCATTGGAACAATGGCATCATTTCGCTTCCTCCGCCGACATTTTTTCAGTGATTTTCCCTTCCACTATGTCGCGAAAATATTCGGTGACGGCCGCGGCGATGGGGACAGACAAAAGCACTCCCAAAAATCCCGCCAATTTGTATCCGATAACCAGCGCCAAGATTACCAATATCGGCGAAACACCCACGATTTTTTTCACCACAAGAGGATATATGAGATGGTTTTCAAATTGCTGAATAATCAAATAAAGCCCGACGACAAGAAGCCCCGCCGTGAGCCCCCCATCGGCGAAAGACAGAAGAACCGCTGGAATCGCGGCGATGACCGGCCCGAAAAGAGGAATAATTTCAAAAAATGCGGCGAAGACGGAAAGAAGAATGGCGTTTTTCACGCCCAAAATGGTGAGTCCCAAGTATAGCAACACCCCGACGATTAACGCAAGAAGAATCTGCCCCTGCATCCAATATCCTATTTTTTGCTGAGATCTTTTCCAAAGGCCGATCACGTATTTTTCATTTTTAGCCGGCGTCACCACCTTGAGAAAATTGACTACCCCGTCCTCTTGAACCGCAAGATAAAATGACAAGACGACGATAAGCGTGAAAGACAGCACGCCTCCGAATACCGCGCTTACGGTATTGACAAAACCGCTTGAAAAATGCGAGAAGATTTTTTGAAAGCCGGTTATCAAATCCGACAAGCCGGCTTTGCTGCCGATTTGAGGTTCCGCTGATTTGTCTTGAGGTTGAGAAGCGGCGGTTTCAAGTTTGGCGGAAATTCCCTTCGCGATTTCCTTTGATTCCGCAAGACCTTGCGACACATTTTGCGCTATTTTTTGAGATTGATCCGTCTTTTCCTTGCTTAAAGGATTCCAAACGGCTGATGAATCGAAATAGCGCGGGAAAGCGTTGGTAAAATTGAGAGTTTCGTTGAGAAGAGTCGGCACGAAGAAATAAAAAAGGCCGATAAACGCGCTGAAGAGTCCGGCATAAGTGATGATTACCGCGGGCAGTCTAGCGATTCTAGCTTTCGCGAACCATTTGACTAAAGGCTCAATCGCGGAGGCAATGACCACGGAAGCGAGCACCACGAGGATGAGATCGCTCACTAAATAAAGGAAGCTCGCGATGGCGAGAATAACTATCGTTTTTATGATAGTCCCTGAATTTATATTGACGACAAAATTTTTCCCTTCTTTATTCATTGCGGCAATAATATCATTAAATAAATTTTTATTAAAGAGAGAACCGTGAATTACGAAACGGAAAAATTTACAGTCTGGTTGAGCAAAAACACCTTGAAAGACAAAGAGTTTTTGCGACCCGAGGACTTAAATTTTGCGTTTCGTAATTCAAAGTAAAGGAAAACGATTAACGACCGGCTTCTTCCTGCCGCCTAACGCCCACAACCCAACTAAAACTTGAGAATCGGCAAAAAGTCGTCTTTGTCTTTGAAGCGGCCGATTGCGGCGAGGTTGAGATTCTTATTCTGAAAAATTTTGTCGGCGTTTCTTTTAATATCATCGGCGGTGACGGCTTGTATCTCGGCGATTATTTGCTCCGGCGTTTTTATCGGTTTGTTCAAAACCTCTTGATAACCGCAATATTCGGCGAACGAGTCGGAAGTTTCAAGTCCCAAATAAAGATTGCCTTGAATCTGCTGTTTTACTTTGTTCAATTCATCCGCCGAAACATTTTCCGTTTTTAATTTTTTGAATTCTTCCATAATTGCCCCGATTCCCTCTTTCACCCGCTTATTGTCCAAACCGGCGCTCACTTGCAGAAATCCATGATCGGTGTAAGTGTCGTTTTCCGCGCGGACATAATAGCAAATACCCATTTCATCCCGAAGTTTTTGGAAAAGTCGCGAACTCATACCCCCACTAAGCGCCGCCGACAACACTTTGATTGCAGGATTATTCTTACTGTAAGCGTTAAACGACCTCGCTCCCAAAACGATGTGCGTCTGATCGGTGTCTTTGTATTGCAACAACATCTCCGGTTTCTTTTGGGATTCAACGGTTTTCACTTTGCCTTTCTTCTTGCCTCCAAAGACGCCATTCCACATTTTTTGAATGTCGCCCAGTGTTTTCTTTTCGTCGAACTTCCCGGCCACGACCACCGTAGTCGCGGATGGGACATAATGCTTCCGCCTATAATCCAAAAAATCACTCCTCTTAAGATTTTTAATATTTTCTTTCGTCCCCGCTATATCCCACCCCGCCGGCTGGTCGCCGTAAAGCAATCTCATAAAAATTTCCTGAACTTTCCGATGGGGCAAATCTTCATACATATTTATTTCTTCTACGATGACGCCTTTTTCTTTTTCAATTTCATTCTCGTTAAAAACAGGATTCAAATACATATCGGAGACGACATCCAAAAGCAAATCTAGGTGCTTGTAATCCGCCTTAGCGTAATAGCCGGTGTATTCCTGCGAGGTGAAAGCATTGTATTGCGCGCCGACAGTATCCAGCTCCCTGCTTATGTCAATCGCCTTGGGTCTTTTTGTTGTGCCCTTGAAACACATATGCTCAAGAAAGTGGGAAAGACCGTTTATTTCTTTCGTTTCGTATTTTGAGCCGGCCTCGACCATCACCAAAACTGTCACCGTCGGATTGTCTTTCATCGGAACAGTGATCACCCTGAGTCCGTTTTTCAAAATTGTTTTCGTGAATTTCATTTAATTTTAAATATTCTTTATAATCAATTTGTTTGCAATTCTTTTGTTTGGCACGACTACGACTTATTTCTTTCTCCATAGATGCTATGTTTCAATAAACTCGCAAGCTCGTCTGTTTTTACCCTCTCCTGTTTCCCTGTGTCCCTGTCGCGGACGGTGACTGTGCTGTTTTCCAAAGTGTCGAAATCTATTGTGACGCAAAACGGCGTGCCGATTTCGTCTTGGCGGCGATAGCGTTTGCCGATGTTGCCGTTGTCGTCAAAAATTATCGGGCGGATTTCTTTTTTGAGTTCGCGATAAATTTCTTGAGCTTTTTTCACTAGCTCGGGCTTGTTTTTCAAAAGCGGAAACACGGCGACTTTAACTGGAGCGAGACTTGGCTTGAATTTCAAAAATACTCTTGTTTCCCCGCCGAGCTCATCTTCAGCGTAAGCTTCGGCGAGCATCGCCAGAACCAGACGCTCCACCCCCCCGGAAGATTCAATTATGTGCGGAATAAATCTTTTCCCGCTCTCCGCGTCGAGATAGTCCAACTCTTTGCCGCATCCTTTTGAATGCTGGGTCAGATCGTAGTTTCCTCGCGCATGGATACCCTCAAGCTCGTCAAAACCCCAAGGAAAATTGTATTCGATATCATAAGCTTCCTTGGCATAGAAAACCAAATTCTTGTGTTTTTTCCACTTTAAATTTTTCTCGTCAATTCCAAGATCAAGCATCGCCTTCCATCTGTATTCTCTTAATTTTTCGTATTCTTCCATTTCGCTTTTCGGATCGGTGAAATACTGCATCTCCATCTGCTCAAACTCCCGCCCCCTGAAAATAAACTGCCTCGGCGATATCTCGTTTCTGAAAGCTTTGCCGATCTGCGCTATGCCGAAAGGCAATTTCAAACGCATTGAATCCAAAACATTCTTGTAATTGACATAAATACCCTGGCAAGTTTCACCTCTCAAATAGACGGGTTCCGATTTGTCATTCGTAAAATCTCCCAAATTGCTCTTTACCAGAAGATTGAATTTTTTAACGTCGGTGAAATTTTTATTTCCGCATTTCGGACACTTTATCCTGTCTTTGTTTTCTTTAAAAATTTTATTTATCTCCGCCTCGCTCATTTTCTCGTCAGCGAACACTCCGACCTCTTCCAAGAGTTTGTCCGCTCGGCTTCTCGCATTGCATTCTTTGCACTCGACAAGCGGATCGGAAAACCCCTTCGTATGTCCGCTCGCTTCCCATATCTTCGGACTCATAAAAATCGCCGAATCCAGTCCGACGATATCGTCTCTTTCATAAACCATTTTCCCCCACCACTGCGCTTTTAAATTATTTTTCAATTCGACGCCGTAAGGACCGAAATCGTAAACACCGGCGAAACCGCCGTATATTTCGCTGCTCGGATACGCAAACCCCCTTCTCTTGGCGAGCGATATGATCTTTTCCATTTTTCCCGCTTCGCCTGTTTCTTTTTTCTTTATCTCCATAACTATTGATGTTAAACGATGGCTGTTTATTGCGCAACTTTATCTTCGAAATATTTGAAGTCGGGATCGGTTCTCAAAGCGGTCGAAAGAGACGGGCGCGTTTCTCCGACCGAGGTCGAGGTGAAACTGTCAGTTCCGCTAAGGACAGCGTCATTCAAGACAATCGGACTTTGCCCTATCTGGCTCACGCTGGGAAGAAGAGAAACCTGAAAAGCGACTTCTTTGGGTTTGTTGTCGATGCCCGCGCCGGCTTCCACATCGCCGATATTCCAGACCACTTCGGAACTGGCGGGATTGAAAGAAATATTTTCATTATCGGGATTTATTTTGGAAACCCACTTGACATAGACGGGCAATGTCGCCGCGACTTTGGCGTCTTTGACTTTGTTTGAAGTGTTTATCACTGTCCAGATTATAGTGTAGGTCGTCTCTTTCTCGGCTTTTGGGGGCATCGGCCCGGTATTTTGAAACGGTCCGCTCCAATGAATAATTCTGGAAGTAAGCTTCAAGTCGGTGGATATTTTAACGGTCTTGGTCGCCGAATACAAAACTTCTTGAGGAACATTGTCGCCTTGCAATCTCTTTCCGCTCGCGACAATGTCAAGAGTAATAACGCCCTCTTTAATCGGCTCCGTGCCGCCAGCGTAAGAATTCAGACTTCCGAACGAAAAGTTGAAGTTTCCGCTTTGCCCGGGGACCAAAGACGCGAGAGAAGGGTCGTCCGTTTTGTTGATGACAATGGTGTCGTCAATCGACCTGTAAAAACCGCGCTCCGCGGAGACAGACGCTTTGTTCAGAGCGTTGCCTTTAAATTTTATTTGGATTTCCGCATCGGTGACGGGGGTGGCTAGATTATTTTTCCAGAGAATATTGGCTCTGATAATCTTGCTGCTTTGAGATGCGAAATTATCGCCCGCGGTAGCGCCTTCGAACGCGATGTCGATGCCGATAAAAGGTTTCTTGATTGAAATTGACGCGAGAGATGTCACTAAAGCCGTGGCTATCGTTCTCTCGTCAATGTCGCTCGCGATGCCTGCCGTGAATCTTAACACTTTATCTTCCCCGTCTTGTCCTTCAAGTTTGCCGTATATTTTTACGGTTTTCTTGTCTCCGGGAGACAAATCTCCTATGGACCAGACATCATTGTTGGGGCTGACGGGATTCTCGCTTGAATCGACGAAAACGAAACCAAAAGGATACTCGGCTTTAAGGAGAAGATTCTTTATCGGACTTGAAGAATTTGAAGCGACTGTGACGGCAAATTCAACCGCTTGATTGGCGTTAACTTCTTTAAGACCCGACACTTCGATGTTCACGGGCGAATCGCTTATGATCACTTCATAAGTTTTTTCTTTGTAGAAAATCGCGCTTGAGCCGGAAATTCTATATTCAACCGCCACCTTGATTTCTTTTTTGCTTTTCTCTTCGCCGAAGAGGACGGCTTCAATTCTTTTTGAGGCGCTTCCTCCTTGGGATATGTCTCCCAGAGCGCCAGTCGATCTTTTGAGCTCTGTTTTCAAATCTTCCGGCGCGCGAGATCCTTCAGGATATTCGACTCGCAGTTCCGCCGATTTCAAATCGATTTTATTTTTATTGTAAACAGTCACGTCAAGCGATATTTTTTCTCCGCCGGAAACCGACACCGGCCCCGTCATCAATATTTCAATATTGTTGGTCGAGATGACATTTGACCCAAAGTAAAATCTGTAAAAAGCGACAGAAGAAGAGATGGCAAAAAACACCGCGGAAGCGATTAAAATTTTTGAAGCGAAAGACAGCCGTTTTCTAGGCTCGAAAAAAACAGGTTTATCTTCCGGTTTGTTTTCTCCTTCGCGAGACCAATCGCCGCCCGCATCATAAAACCGACTTCTTAAAGGGCGCCTTTTCTCGGCGGCGGATTGGGATCGCTGTTCTCTCTTTCTTGAATAAAGGCCGCTTTTTAACTTTTCAAAATTGTCATTGCCGCTATGTTGAAATTCCATAAAAGAATTATATCATAAGAAAATTAGGTTTTAAGTTATGGGCGTTAAGCGTTAGATCTTTCAAAAAATTCCTGCAACCTGCCGCCTAAAATTCAATTCACAGCTGGGTTTCTTTCAACGCTTTATTTATTTGACAGGCGGCATCTCGACCAAGCGGATTCATTTTTAAAACAAGTTCTCTTGTCCACAGAGAAGAAGCGATAAATTCTTTAAAATTCGGGGTTTCCGCCATATATCCCAGACTGTGCAGAATTCTCATAATCAATAAAAATTCGCAGTTTCTCAAAAGATTCTCATCAAGGATTTCTTTTTTCAAAAATTCAGAGACGGAATGGATGTGATTAAAAAGCGCCTCGTTTTTTTCTTCGCCTCGGACGAGGCGGAGAAGAAGCGAAAATGTCTTAGCTAATAATTCAAATTTGTCCCGACTGTCATTCAAAAGATTGCTGATGTCTTTTTCTTTTATCGCCCCCGTGATTCTCCAGACCTGCTTGCCGCGCACAAGAGAAATTTTTGAGTAAGAATAATCCTGAAGGCTGTAACGAAGCTTTGATTGGAGAAGCCTCACCCCTTGCGCCGTCGCTCCGATCATTCCGAAATCCTTGGTGAATATGCGAAAATATTTGTTCGCTTCGCCGACACTCTGTCCGTTCAATACGAATCCTTCGGTGTGATATGTGTGATGCGACATTTGTTAAAAATTATAGCAATAACTCGCTAAATTCAAAAATTTTAGGCAAAAACTAAGCCTTTCGCATAATAACAATGCGAAAGGCTTTTTGCTAATTTCCCTTTGGCTGAAAAACTCACTTATCTTTTTTAATCATTTTCACATAAGATTTGTAAAAATGTTCATCTCTCTTTTGTCGCTCCGACTTTGAAATAATGATCCTTGTTGGGTCATCCATCACGCAAGAATCAGTATCAGTATATGGTTCTTTATCTCCTCTCTCGCAAATACATACGCCCGTCATTATGCATTTTGTTATGGGTTCATTAAGATTCTGAATCTCCCAACGAGAGTATCCCATTTCCATCACCGAAATGGAATCTGGTATTAGATCCCCTATAAGATTGTCCATATGGCATAAAATCTTATTCGCATGCTCAATGCATCCGTGCATCGCGAATACTATCCGCCAAGTAATATCTTCAGTCCCAAGTTTAATCAGATATTTTTTTCTTAATTCTTCGGACTCCAAAATATTCTTATAGAATAGAAATCTTTTCTCCGCGATCCCAACCGCTTTTAGATAGTGGTCGTATCCTTTCTCATCCAAAATTTTAGATGTTATACTCAAAGCCTCTGCACTTAATACCCTTGCCAATTCTTCCAAAAGTTTTTCCCTTCTCTTTTCCGCAACTTCAGAAAAAGGAAAAGCCTCGCTATAACTAAATCCTCCAAGGATGAGTCTTTCCATCAATTGATTCATCGCAAACCCTCCAAAAAAATTAATGTGCTATTTTATCAACAGCCGCGCTGTTTACTAAAATTAAGCTATCAAGATTAACTATAAAAATCAATTACTGCGTTCTATCTTCACCTTAACGGCAAAACTGTCGGTTGATATTTCTTGACCGTCTTCAAGAGCGACATTGAATTCCATTTTTTCAATACCGGCCGATTTTTTGATTTCATCGGCGAATTTTTCAATAAATTTTTTGATTTGTTCTTCCGCTTGGATAAGTAACGCTATTTTATCGTTTGGATTCAAACCTGACTTTTTCCTCAATTCTTGAAGGCTTCGGATCAAGTCTCTTAGAGCACCCTCCTCTCTCAGTTCAAGTGATATTTCCGCGTCTAATTCCACTTCGCTTGAAATTTTATCGTCAAAAATCACCCCCTTCACATTCAACTCGTCTTTAATAAGCCGGATCATCTGTCCTCCAGTTTTTAGATTTGAGATTTGAGATTTTATTTTGAGCGAAGCGAGCGGTTGCCTGACTTTTATTCCCGCCTTAGCCCTAGCTTCCAGGCCCAGCGACGCGATTTTTCTGATTTCCTCCATCTCTTTCATCAGATTTTCGGCTTTCGAATTTGGAATTTCGGATTTTTTTATCCACTCTTCCAAATGCACGCTCTCCTTTCCTCCGCCGACTTTACGATAAATATCTTCCGCGATGAAAGGCATAAATGGGGCGATGATTTTGGATAATTCCATCAAAACACGCTTCATCGTCGCAAGCGCGAATTGCTTGTCTTTTTCGTCATCGCCCTTAATTCTGTCTCTCGATCTGCGAACATACCAAGTCGAAAATTCGTTGATAAAATCTTTAATCGGCCGGCCAGCTTTGACAGTGTTGTAATTTTCCAAACCTTCCGTCACTTCTTGCGCGAGAACGCTGAACTTGGCGAGAATCCATTTATCAAGGACATTTTCGCTGTCTTCAGACTTTGTTTCCCCGTCGCAATCTTCTCCATAAAGCTCGAAAAACTTAAAGACATTCAGCAAAATATTCACCGTCTTGTTTTGCGCGTCCTTGATTTCTTCGTCAGTGAATTTGATGTCTTCCGCCCGCATAACCGGACTTGCCATAAGATAAAAGCGGAGAGCGTCGGCTCCATATTTATCCAAATTTTCCATCGGGTCGGTATAATTGCCTTTGGATTTGGACATCTTGCCGCCGTCTTCCGCTAAAATATTTCCAGTGGTAATGACATTCTTAAAACTGACATCGTCAAAAAGCATCGCGGAAATCGCGTGCATATAGTAAAACCATGTCCTTGTTTGGGCGATATATTCTGAGACGAAATCGCCTGACGGGAATCGTCTGCCCAGTTCTTTTTTATTTTCAAAAGGATAATGATATTCGGCGAACGGCATCGCGCCGGACTCAAACCAACCGTCCAAAACTTCCGGCGTTCTTTTCGTTTTTTCGCCACACTTGTCGCACGCAATCTCGACTTCATCTATATACGGCCGGTGCAGATCAAGAGTAAAATCGCGATTGTGAGGCAAAGGGAAGAAATCCAATTCTTTCACTTCGCCTGTTTTTATAATTTCGTCATCGTTGTTTTTTGTTCTTATTTTGTTTTTTAATGCAATTGATTCTTTTTCGTCCAATCCTTCGGCTACGGAAAACATCATCCATATCGGACCGGCATGGCTTATTATTAAAATATTCTTGCCGCTAAATTTTTTATCAATTTCATAAATAAAATCACCGACTCTTTTTTTTAAATCGTTCAGATTTTCTCCATCGGGAGAGTTTTTATAAAACTCTTCTTTTTTTTCACTGAAATAATTACCGTAATAGCTTGAATCTTTGCCTTCAAAAAAACCGGCATCCAATTCACGCAACCTTTTGTCTTCTCTAATGTTTTTACCGTCCAAGCCGATATTTTCGGCAACCAAAAAAGCCGTCTCTTTTGTTCTTAAGAAATCAGAATAAAATATCAGATCTATTTTTTTATCGCGCAATCCTTTCAAGCTTTCTAAAATTTGTTTTTTGCCATTTTCCGTTAAGGGGTATTTGAAGCTGTTTTCAAAACTAAAACTTATTATGTTCTCGGTATTGTGCGTTCCTTCCCCATGCCTCATCATGAAATATCTGTTGCCGGATTTTTTAGTTTTATTTTTTAACTCATCCAGCGACCCGATAAGTTCAACTTTCTCGCATCTTTGACATTTCCAAATCGGCAGAGGCGATGCCCAGTAGCGATTGCGGGAAATGTTCCAATCCGGCGCGTCTTTGACGATGTTTAAAAATCGGCCGTGTTTAAGGTAGTCCGGCTGCCAATTTATTTTTTCGTTGAGCTCTATCAACTTGTCTTTGATCTTTTGAATATTGATAAACCAAGAAGAAAGAGCGCTGTAGTAGAGAGGGGTGTCGCAACGATGGCAGTGCGGATAGGAATGAGTATGGGCGTTTTTCGCAAAAATCAAGCCTCTTTTTTCCAAATCTTCCTTGACATATTTTTCTCCTTTTTTGAGATAAAAACCTCTGATAAATTCAGGCGCTTTCTCGTTGAAATGTCCGCTCGCGTCGAGGAGTGAAGTCGTCGGCAGCTCGTATTTTACGCCGACATTGTAGTCGTCCTCGCCGTGCGTCGGATTTATGTGAACTATGCCAGTGCCGTCCTTGGCCGTCACGAAATTCCCTTCGACGACTCTGTAAACATTCTCGCCGGATAAAATTTCATAGAGCGGTTCGTACTCGAGGCCGATAAGATTTTCTCCTTTAAATTCCCTGATAATTTCGTACGGCTCCGTCAAGACATTCAACCTTTCTTTCGCCAGAATAAAACTTTCTTCATCGCTTTTGATTTTTGATTTTTGATTTTTGATTTGGCAATAAACCAAGGTTCGATTTATCGCGAGCGCCGCGTTCCCCGGCAATGTCCACGGCGTCGTCGTCCACGCCAAGATGAAAGTATTGCCATCAGTCACCCGTCCGCCGATTTTTTGTCCCGGTTTCAATTTGAATTTGACCGTTGTCGCCTCCTCCATCACCGTCTTGTAGGAGTTGTCCATCGCCACCTCCGCTTTGGCAAGAGGAGTCTCGCATCTCGGGCAGTACATTAAAACTTTTCGTCCTTCACAGAGAAGCCCTTTCTTATGGATTTCTTTAAGCGCCCACCAAACGCTCTCAATGTAAGAATTGTCCATCGTCTTGTAGGAATTGTCGAAATCCACCCAGCGTCCGACTCTCTCGACATAATTTTTCCAATCGCTGGCCGTTTCCAAAACGGCGGAGCGGCAAGTTTCGTTGAATTTATCAACCCCCATCGCCTCGATTTCCTTCTTGGTCTTAAGGCCGAGTCTTTTTTCGATCATATTTTCAATCGGCAGACCGTGGCAATCCCAGCCCCATCTTCGGCGAACATGGTAGCCGCGCATCGTTTTGTAACGCGGAATGACGTCTTTGGCGATTGAGCTAAGCAGACTGCCGTAATGCGGCAGACCGGTGGCGAACGGCGGCCCGTCGTAGAACACGAACTCGCCTTTGGGCGAAGATTTTGCGAGAGTTTTTTCAAAAATTTTGTTTTCTCTCCAAAATTTCAGAATTTCCTCCTCTCTCTTGGCCGTCTCGCTTTTATTTTTATTGTCTTTTTCTTTTTTGTTATTGGTCATATTTATTCAGAGGATAATGCAGTTTATCATTTTTCGCCATTTTTTCCAAAAAAAAATCCACTTGGGAGCTCAACTCCCAAGTGGAATAAAAGACCTTAATTTCATAATCATAAATCGTCATAAGACGACTGAGGGTAAAAAGATTGTTAAATAATTATCTTGGGTGATTCTGATGATTCTGATAAAGCAAATTCAATGCCTGCTGGAAGTTGTTTTGAAGACGACTCGGCTCTTATTTTTAAGCTTAAATTCCTGGCCAATCTATTGATCGCCTTATAGTCAAGTATCTCAGAAATTTCACTTTGAGAAAGTTTCTTGTCTAAGCAAAATCCTCTCACATAGTTCTCGATCCCCGTTATCAATTGCAAAGAAAACCCATCTCGCTTATCCCTAGATATAGGCATTTTTTCTTCCTCCATAAAAATTTACTCAAACCTAAAGACGATTACAAACCGTCTTGCGAACTTTTTTCTTTCAAAAGGATACATCATTCCAAGAAAAAGTCAATGGACGGGATTGATTCAAGAAATAATCGCAACGCTTCAAGTAAAATTGAGGCATATGGCAAAATCATTAAAAACAAACAAAAAACAAAGGAAATAAAGGGGTCAGGTATCTTTTTTGGGTCTTCCTCGGGGACTAATAGTCGTTTCAAGTCCAAATTTTTTAATCGTATTGTCAGACCATGAGTCATTGCCGAACGGCTTTCCTCTTGCAATTGACGCTCTGATGCCGTTTTCTTCCTCTTCGGATTGAGGAGCGTTTGCAAACAAAAGATAATTTTTCGGTTCCGGTATGGGCCACTCTGATAAAAGCTTTCTCTTTCCTTTTTCTTCTGAAAGTCTGCGAGCTAAACCGAAAAAGCGCCAGTTTTCCGCTTTTTTAACCAGATTGGCTCGAAGCGCGGAAAAGAAATAAAAGGCGCCTGAACCCTTTTTCTCTCTTTATCTAATGCGGAGGGATATTGAGGATAACTGGGGATAACTGAAGGAAGGTTATAGTGACTATGCTTTAGAAAAAAGAATTAACTTCCTGCAACCCTCCAATAATTCAACAAATTTACCGCGCCGCTTTGACTGAAGCTCTGGCAAAGTTGGCTTTGTCCGGAGAGATGATTCCAAGAGCTATAAAGAGTTCGACAAGTTGACTTAAGGAAATTTCCTGAGAAGAAGATGAGGTGTAATTGGATGTTTGCCGGTAGGTATTAGTATTATTTGAAGTTAAGGAGGAGGAGCTGGAGGAGGAGCTTAGAGAAATTAGATCGAAAGAATTTCCATAACCGCTAACTGTTCCGCCCGCGCAGTCATAGACGAGAATTTTATATTTACCGTTTGGTATTTCTTGATTGTTGGCGTCAAAGCCGGCTTTCCAGTTATAGAAATGATATGTGCCATCGGTATTGGTAAGAGACAAAGAATTGCAGGTTCTTATGTTGGCCGCCAAATCATCGTTATCATACAAGAGATTAATGCCGAAATTTTTACTGGAAAATGGCGTTATGCTCCAACTGATAACGGTATTCGCATTTTTTATTACCTGCCCTCCGTTGGGGTTGATAACAGTAATGTATGAATAATTTACGCTCGACGAACTTGAAGAACTGAGCGTTGTAAAATATTTCAGCTCGCCACTGACCACCTTCCCAGTCGTGTGGCTGTAAGCATATAGTCGATAAACATATTTTGTGCCAGATGACAAGCCAGAAATATAGGCAGAAACATTCTGGAGCGAACTGTAGTTGATGGATGTCCAATTTGTCTCTATTACTTGCGCTGATGATGGGTCATCTTTGCTGTAATGGAAATAATAAGAGACATTTTCTTTGTTTGGATTGATAACTGTGCCGTTCAAAACGGTCGCATCAGCTGAAAGGTGGTCCAGCCCTCCTGTTATTGCGGTGAGGGTGCCAGAAGTCGAGGGGCTGGAAGATGAGGAACTGGAGGATGAATTTCCGATAATACTAAAAAAATTATCACTATAATCCAGAGCTTGTGTTTGTCCGGTGGTGTAATCAAAAACTACAACCTTTATTTTGTAGTCATCCCCGCCATTTGTTACATCTGTATTGTTGATATTGCTAGGAATTAACCAATCATAATTAGGTGATTCTGATATATCGCTTAATTTTGAAGTGAAAATGTTAAATACTTCTTTGTTCCCTTTTAAAAGATT
>JAGXAA010000103.1 GCA_018971765.1 Patescibacteria group bacterium | reverse complement strand
ATAATGAGATAAAAGAATTTTTACTCCATCAAAATTGCCGACAATATATTCAGGCAATCTATCAATAAATTTTTCGTCAGCTTTGGTTAAGAGCGACGGTAATTCATTATATTCATACAACCAAACTTTATCTTTCGATAATGTCTTTCTTTTCCAATAATCCAAAGCGTACCAATCTTTTGGGTATTTAAAACCTGCTTTATTTTTTGGCAATTTTTTAATAGCAAATAAATCATGATTGCCAACAACTACTAAGTCGCAATTTTTCTTTACGAGTTTTATTACTTCGGGGGCATTCCTTGACCAAAGAAAACCATAATAAGGAACGCTGTATCCTACGATATCACCCAAGCAAATTATTTTATCGCATTTGTGCGACTTCAAAATTTTTAACGCTTGTTCGAGGCGTTTAATATCCTCGTGTATGTCTGATATAAATCCTAATTTCATATTTTTTTATTTTAATAAATCCTCTACGGAAACACCGAGAGTTTTCGCAATTTTCGCTATAACTTGGACGCTTGGCTTTTGCACAAAGTTACCCTCGATTTTCGTGAGCGTGGTGTGCTTCACGCCTGACTTCCTCACTAAATCGTCTTGCGTTAGCCCAAGTTTATTGCGGTATTTTTTGATATTCTCGCCGATTGTTGCCATAGTTTCAAAACTTTGATATCATCAAAGCATAGATTATACTTTCAAGATTATGATATCAAAAAATTTTGATTCCGTAAAGAAAAGCCCGCTTCTGGCCTTCATAAAGTTCGAGCCGACATTTTTGACAGGTTCTTTGGCAGTTTGCCTTTCCGCTCCGGTTCAAGGCGAGGCGGGCGGAAGGGGGGTGTGGGGGGAATTCCGCCCGCCGAGCCCAGAGAGTTCCGTTCGGATATTTTCAAACAGACACCGCCAGTTGGGAAATGAAGTCATTGACTCGCCCGCTACGCGGGCTCGCCAGCCGTTTTTCGCCGAAAATTCAAGCCGTTTTGAATTCAGCATAAAGTTCGAGCCGACATTTTTGAGAAATGCGCGGATTTGCGTTTTGTCGCCCTGCGACAAAAGAATTTTGGCTTGGCTACTCAATAAAATCACTTCTCGCATCGGTTCGAGCCAATTATTTCCCTTTTGTTCAAAATCTCTGATTTCTTGCTCAATATCGGCTTTCTCGCCCAATAGTTT
>JAGXAA010000002.1 GCA_018971765.1 Patescibacteria group bacterium | reverse complement strand
TATTTCGCGAAATTTTCTTTGCCCATTTTGCTCACCACGAATGCGGCGCCGGTATTCACGGACTTATTGAGCACTTCCTGCATATTTATGATCCCGTTGCCTTTATGATCATAGTTGGAAATAGTGCTCTTGTTTAAAGTGAGGAAACCTTTGTCATTGTAAGTCGTGTCGGCGGTTACCGCGCCCGAATCCAAACCCGCCGCCATCGTAAGAGGCTTTATGATTGAGCCCATTTCATAAAGATTTTCCGCGACGGGATTGATGAAAATCTTTACATCTGGTTCGCTCCCGTAAGCGTTAGGATCAAAAGTCGGATTAACGGCAATGCTGTAAATTTCGCCGTTCATCGGATTCATAATCAATCCGAGAGTCAATTTTGAATGCCATTTATCCGTCGTGCTTGCCAGCTCATTTTCAAAAAAAGATTGAAGGACTGGATCAATGGCGGTGTCTATGTCACCTTCTCTCCGGTCGCCTTGCGAAACGACTTTGTTTATGTTTGAAAAAATCTCCGCGAAGAAATTGACATACGCCGAGTCTCCGCTCCTTTTTAAAATATCTTCGTAATATCTTTCCAATCCGTATCGTCCGGAAATGGAATTGCCGTTATAACCGACAAAACCGAGCGTATTCGCCGCCATTTTTCCGCCCGGATAAATCCGCCAATTTTCTCTGCTAAGCTCCACTCCCGCGATCTGAAGCGAGCTTATTTTTTCAGCTTTATCATCGCTGATTCTTTTTTCTATCTCTTCGTGCGAATCGTCTTTTTTTGAGGATTTCGCTAGAAATTTCGCCTCGTCAATCGGCATAATAGCCGATAACCTCCGATAGGCGTCCTGCGGATTTTTCAATTTCTTGGGATTAACGGCTAAAATGAATCCCGACTTCAAGGTTGCGGCGGAAATAATCGTTCCGTCCTTGCTTGAGAAATTAATGTTACCGCGATCAAAGACTGACTCCGAAGGGCTTACATATTGCCGTTCGGCTTTTTCTTTGTAGATTTCTCCTTTGGAGATTTGAATTACGTAAAGATTGGCGACAAGTATCAAAGCTGCGGTTGCGACGAATAAAAACAATAACCTTACCCTGGATTGAAATTTAGATTTCATCTTTCATTATAGATTGCCGCATCCTTAATATTCTTAATTGGATTGATTGAATGACAGGTTCGCGCTTAGTGTTTTTCTGAACACATATTTCTCGTCGGCCATTTTCACAAATCCCATCGAAAGCGCGCGATTAAAGCTGATTTGATTGTTCAGATCAAGATAAGACGATTCTAAATCGCTTATCCGCGAATTAAGCGCGGCGATTTCCTTTTCTATTTTTTGCCGTTCCACCACATTTACTATCGCGCCGTTTACAAAATACATATAAAGCCCGGAGAAAGCGGCGACAAACAGCGCCAAACACCAGAAAATTTTTCTTTCTGAATGTTCCATATTCAATATTTTGTTTTTAATCGTTTTTGTCATATTTTTTATTCAACATCCATTTTAAATTTTAAGATGTTCAAAATTTAAAATGGGCGCGGTAGATTTCTCAAAAATTCGGAGTTTCGCGCTTCGCGCTCTCGGGTTTCTCGCAAGCTCCTCTTCGCTTGCAATGATCGGCTTTTTGGTCGCGATAAATCCGCCGCTGACCGCTTTCTTATTTTTAAAAAAGTTTTTGACAATCCTGTCTTCCCCGCTATGGAAAGAAATAATCGCCATTCTTCCGCCGCGGGCAAGTTTTTCGAAACTCTCGGCAAGCCCTTCTTTCAGGGCTTCAAGTTCATCATTCACCGCGATTCGGATTGCCTGAAAAGTTTTTGTGGCGAAATGTATCCTGCCTTTCCGGTATCCGACAGGCACGGCGCTCTTGATTATCTCCACAAGCTCAAAAGTTTTTTCTATCGGCTTGATTCGGCGGACCTCGGCAATTTTCTTGGCTATCTTTCTTGCGTAGCGTTCATCGGCGTAGCCAAATAATATGTCCGCTAAAGTTTCTTCGCTCCATTCGTTTATCACGGTTTGAGCCGTCGTCGTTCCGTTTTCGTATTCCTTCGAAAATGTCATAATCAACGGCTCGTCCTTTTGGAATGAAAAACCGCGCGACGAGTCTTCAATCTGGTCCGAACTCAAACCGAGGTCGAGAAGAATTCCGTTTACCTCTTTGAGATTCAAATTATCCAGGACCTCGCCGATATTTCTGAAACTCGCCGTTTGAAAATTAAAATCGCAGTCCAAAGTTTCAAATTTTTCGGTCGCTCTTTTCACGGCTTGACTGTCCTTGTCCACTCCGATGATTTTGACGCTCTTGCCGAAAAGCTCGCAGACCTTTTGACTGTGCCCGCCTCCGCCCAAAGTCCCGTCGAAAAATATGTCGCCGGATTTTAAATTAAGGCCTCCTATCGCTTCATTTAAAAGAACTGACTTGTGTATCGTCATAGCCGTTGCTTTCACAGAACCCCGACCTGTCCGAGTTTTTCCGCCAGCGCGTCCGCTTCTTTCTCCACGATCTTCTTGTAATTCATCCACCCTTCTTCGTTCCAAATTTCAACCCTGTCCTCCACCCCGATGACGGCGACTCTGCTTTTTAGACCGGCTCTCTCTATGAGAAAGTCCGGAATAAGCATTCTTCCGATGGAATCAATCTCCACCTCCACCGCGCCGCCGAACATAAACCTGTTGAAACTTCGGCTGTCGGCCTTCAGCATTGACGACTGGGAAAGCTTTTCGGAAATTTTATTCCACTGCCCCATAGTGAAGACAAACAGACAATTATCAAGACCGGGCGTGATGACTATTTTCTTGCCCATCTCCTTCCTGAATTTCGCCGGAAGAGAAATCCTTTTTTTGTCGTCCAGCGCGTGTTTGTATTCGCCTATGAGCATAATATTTTTTACTTCCCACTTCTTCCCACAACACTGGCATTTTATCCCACTTCGCCACACATAAGCAAACAAAAAGTGTGGATAACTTTTAAAATTATCCACACTTTCAGAAAAAATAAGGATGCTCAAATTTTGAATAGCGGAAATATCGTCTTAAATATGGTACAATTGCTTTTAATCAAAAAAATGAAAAAGAAAATAAAAATTTTCACTTTTATTATTTTGGCGACGGGGCTTGGCTTGATAAGCCGCCTCTATGTCGCGGGAGACAAGTCGGCTCAAGGAGCGAGCAACAGCGCGAATCCAAACAGCCAAATAAAAAACGCTTCCTCTTCGGCGGAAGCGGTCAAAATTCCCATTTTTGTTTATCACAGCGTGTCGCCTTATTATCCTTCGGAATCAAATTTCAGAAAAAAATTCGCCGTGGAGCCGGACATTTTTGAAAAACAAATGCGCTATCTGAAAGACAACGGTTATGCCGCGATGTCGCTTTATGATTTGGCCAATCACTTCTCGCAAAAGACGGCTTTGCCTGAAAAATCCGTCATTATCACCCTTGACGACGGCTGGGAAAATCAGTATAAGTACGCGTTCCCCATTCTGAAAAAATACGGCGACATCGCCACCTTTTTTATTTTTACCAACGCGATTGGACATAAGCATTTTCTGACTTGGCCTCAAATAAAAGAATTATCCGCCGCGGGAATGATAATCGGCGACCACAGTAAATCTCACCCTTACTTATTCAAAATAACCGACAAAGACGAGCTCCGCCAAGAGATAATCGGAAGCAGAGAAATTTTAGAAAATAATCTTGGCAAAAAAATCGACATTTTTGCTTATCCTTTCGGCCGCTACAATGAGGAAATAATCGCGATCTTAAAAGAAAACGGATTTGTAGCGGCGCGCACTGACGGCTATAAGGGCGTATTTCACGCTTCAAACGACCTTTTTACTTTAAAAACCGTTGACGCCAAGGACAGCTTAACGGAATTTGTCGAAGATTTGCGCGCGAGACAATGAAAAATGCTTATATCCTATGTCTGATTTGAGTGAAGTCTTGTAGTTAAATCACGAGAATTAACCGGCATAAATTCGCGCGGCTTGACTTTTTTAAATTAATGATTAGTATATTTTTTAGATACAGATTATATTGAATTTTGAAAAATTTTAAGGAAAGGAGAAAATTAGCAGGTTTGCGTATTTTATTTTTTTACTTTTTTAAGTGGGGGTTGAAGATGAAAAAAATTTTGGGGTTATTGGTGGCGTTTTTTGGATTTTTTATTTATGTCGCGGGTTGCGCGACGACAACAAATAGTCCTTCGTCCGAGTCCGAGCCGGCTGTGACAGTTGTCTTGCACAATGGGTATCCCGACGGATACCAGTTTTGGACCAACACTGCGTCAAAAGTGGTGTTGGACAAGACAAGCCCCTTTTACGGATTTCAAAGGGTGCTTGTCAGCGATACCGCTCTGCCAACTTATAAAAGTGGCAGGGGGGAATATCCTGAAGGAAGCAGATTGGTTCTTGAGTTCAATGAACCAATCCCGGAGGGACCGCATGGCGATGTCATTAAGGGCGATCCAAATTGGATCGCCGTAATGATAAAATATTCCCCCGCAACAACAACAGGCGGGTGGTTTTTTGAGGCTTTTGACGGAAAAACAAAAGTTTCTAAAAACATCGATCCTGTTAAGGGTTGCTATGAGTGCCATACGGCAATGAAAAGCAACCATTATGTATTTTCTAATAAGTGTGAAGTAATGTAATGCTGACGCGTGGCACGGCTTCATTTTGCCGCAAGGGGTGGGTTAAAAAACTCACCCCTTTATTTTTTAGACGACTATCGCCTAACAACCTCCATCTCTGCAAAAAAACTTGACTTATCAATAAGTTATGCTAGTTTTTTGACAGATTTATTAAAGAAAAGATCTTCGTCATTCAGTTTAATTAACTTCGTTAAATTCTTTTAAAGAAAGGAAGGCGCGGGATGGTTGATAAAAGTGACAATTTTAAGAAAGAGCGGAAAAATATGATTTCATTGTGGATATGGGTAATGGTGACATACGCCATTTTTGCCTGTGTTGCGCTGGTTCTTATGGAAAAGGAGGTTTCTATTGATGAAAAAAATAAATGGAACTTGGGTTGGGCAATACTTTCTATCGAGTTTTTTCATTTTGGGTTGAGCTTTAGGACTGTCGGTCCAAAATCTTTGGGCGCAGTGCTTCTGTTTGGCAGACCATTACATCAAGTCAAATCCGGTTTAGTGTATGTTCCTTTCATAGTTTGTCAACTGGCAAAGGAAACAAAACTTGTAATCAAAGAGCAATTTCCTGCCGAGCCGGAATTTGTGGATAAATCTGGCCTAGACAATAGACCGGTCCCAACCGGATACCTAAAACCCATAAGGGTAACAACGGCATCAAGGGATATGATATCAGATGAAGATAAAGTTCGGATTAAAGAATTTAAAGACCATCCTCTTAATGAAATAATGACATTGGAACCGTCTGTTGTGGTTAGATTTCAAATAAGGGGTGACGACTTTATCTCTTTCTTAACGAACATTGGCAGCATAGAACATGCAGTTTCCCAGATGAGAGATACGGTGGATTCTGTCTTAAACATCGAATTTCCAAAAAGAACTCCTGCCTTAATTATTATAGACAAGGAGGAGATAAACAGAAAATTAAGGGAAAAAATTGAGATTTTGGTCGGTGAAATACCCGACCCTGAAGATCCTGACTCATTTAATCAAGAAGAAAGCTGGGGAATAAATGTTATAAATGTCCAACTTGCGGATGTTGATTTAAGCAAGACAATAAATCAAAGCTTGCGAGATGTTGCTGATTCAAAACTGCGTTACGAGGTTGGCGTAAAAGAAGCGGAAAAAAAGAAAAAGTCACGCGAACTTGAAGGGGAAGGAGAGAAAAAATTTGAAACGGATAAGGGCACAGGAGTTGCCAACGCCAGATTATCTTTCTTGGAAGCTGAAGCGGAAGGGCTGGAAAAAATAGCGGGGGTAGCCAAAACGACGGAAGGTAAGGTTGCGATTATATCAAAAACCCAAGAAGAAGCCTTGAAAAACGCTAAATACAGCATCATACCTGAAGGTCTAGGCAGTCTTATTTCCAGCGTTCAGGAAATTTTGAAAAAAACTAAATCTCCGGATGACGACGATGATAAAAAGACTGGGGGCAAAAAATGAATTGGTTTAAGATTGTAGGCATTATATTAGGGGTGATTGGAATATCTTATTCAATCAAATCTCTAATGGATCTCATCAATGGAGAGAATGCCAAAAAATCACAAGTCCCTATAACCACAATACCAATAGCAGAAACAAGAAAAAGCTACGGGAAAATTTGGAATTGGATTATTCCCATTGCGATAATTTCGGCGATTATTGGAGCTATTTTGACAGTTCCAAAGCATTTCAAGACCAAATCATCAATGCCCGCCTCTTACATTTGGATTAAAAAGCCGCATCAATATGGCAGTAATCCGGAAAAGAGAACCAGTGGACATCTGAATGCCACAGTAACGGAGGATGGCGATAAATTTTGCTTTACCGTCCACATCAGCAGAAATGAAGACAGCCACTATTACGGAAGGAAAGTTGGAGATAGAATTGAGGGGAGTTGGATAAATTCGCCTAATGGGGGAAATTGGTATCTTAAAAAAGATAAAAACAACCCTAAATTATACAGGGGAGAAATCAGCGACATCGACCTCCCTGATTGGGCATATCTGCAGTTAGAACTGTTGAATTGAATAAATGCAAAAGCGAGGAGAGATGATGGATTTAATTCCAAAATCTCGCCTCGCTTTTTTAATTTCAATCGCAATCAATCGCGATAATTTAGAAGAATGACGAATAACCGTAGCCGATGTTCCCCAAGGTGTTTAGAATGAAATTGATGATTCCGTACGCCGAAAACATTATCGCCATGCCGATAATCCCCCAGAGCATATGTTCCCCGCCCTTCTTCCTCTCTTCTTCGCTTTCAGAATTTTTGATAAATTCAAAAACGCCGTAAAGAAATATGATTAGAGCCAAACCAAAAAGAAGATAAATGATCGGATTCAATATGAATATTTCAATATTGTATAGAAGTTGGGAAAAAGTGCCGCCTATGGCATTTGTCGTTCCTTGGGCGCGGGCGATGCTTATAAAGACGGGCATAGAATAAAATGGAAAATTATCTAAGCAAAATGGGCGGAGGGATTGTGCCATTATTAAGATTGAAAGTGCCTTTCAAAACATTAACCAATCCCCAAACTGATACCATCACGAATATGGCTATGAGGCCGTAAATCATTTTTGATTTAGCTTCACCTTTCTTTTCTTCATCGGCGGCAACCATATATATAAAAGCGTTATAGACAAACCAAATTATGGCGATGGAAATGATAATCGGCAGAATCGAATTCAGTATGGTGTTCACCTCGGCGAATAATGTTTGCGCGTCAATAACGGTGCCTTGCGCCAAGGCGAAAAACGGGAGAGCGCACACGGAAACGATTGAAATAATTTTTTTCATAAGAATTTGATAATTAATAATTGACTTTCTTTCAAGTTAATAAATTATAACTCTCATACAATAAAAGGCAAGCGGGCTGTGCATAATCCCGAATTACGAAACGCGAAAATTTATGGTCTGGTTGAGCAAAAACACCTTGTGATAACATTAAAGAGTTTTTGCGACCCGAGGACCTAAATTTTGCGTTTCGTAATTCGGAATCATAAGTTATTATGTTTATTTTATGGAAGTGTTAAGCGGTAAGGACAAATCGCTGGGAGCGAGCTTGATTGGCGGCAAACCAAAGGGACTTCCGGAAGTGTTGTCATTTGCGCCGCCGTTGCCAGAGCTACTGCCGTCAAAAGCCGCCTTTCCCAATCCGCTCCCGCTGCCGCTAAATCCGCCTCCCCCGCCGCTTCCGATGCCATATCCGCCACTGCCGTAATAATAGATGGAGTTGTTGGTATTATTTAGGCCGAAAGTGTTATATACCAGCGCGACCAAACCCCAGACCGACACCATTACAAACAGACCGATGATCCCGTACATCATCACATCTCTGCTTTTTTGCCTGTCTTCTCCTTCGTACATAACATATCTGAATACGCCCCAGACGAAAACTATAATGGAGATGGAAATAAGAATCGGAATTGATTTTCCTATAAGACCTAGGAAAAATTCAATAACGCTGCAGAAAGTGGGATAGTAACCGCCGGAACAAAATAGACCGCTGCCGCCGAAACTGCCTCCGCCGAATATTAGGCCGCCAATAGGATAGTTTGATTGATAGTCGTAATAATTATAACCGTCCGGACCGCGCGTAAAAGCGAAAGTGATTGCCGGCATAATCAGAAATATAAGGATAATCGCCGATAATTTTAATCTATTACTTTTAATTACGAAACGGAAAAATTTACGATCTGGTTGAGCAAAAACATTTAAGAAACAAAGAGATTTTGCGACCCGAGGACCTGAATTTTCCCGTTTCGTAATTGATAATCCATTAAGATTAGTTATTTTCTTCATAATTTTGATTAGAACCCATCTCAAAAATAAACGCTTATAAAGCTATACTGAAAATGCTTGAATATCCAAACGCCCAAATTTCGGCAAAAAACAGAGTTTCGTCAGTCGTCGCAACGAAAGTTGCGCCTCCTTCCTCATCCTCTGTTTTTTCCTCGAAATTTGGGTGTTTAGATTATTCATTATTTTTGAAATGGGTTCTAGTATATCCCCGTGGAAACTTGACTTATGGTGTTGCCTATAATGCTCGCGATAAGCCTGCCTCCTAGAAGCAGAGCTATGCCGATGACGGTCCAAAGAAAAGCTCTTCTTGCCGTCTCAAGCTTTTCCGTGTCGCCTCTCGCGCTTACGAACATAAAGCCGACATACATTAAGACCAAGACCGCCATAATCGCTCCGATGCGAAAGACTATGTCAAGGATCATATAGATGAATGCGGGGAGATTGTTGATATTATTGCCGAGGGGATTTCTGAGCGTGATGATGTTGCCGCTTCTTCCACTGTCGTTATTGCCGCCTTCAGTGTCTAGAGCGGCAAACGAAACGATAGGTTGAAAAGTCAGTGCGAAAAATAACAAAATCGCCGCCCCCGTAATCACCGCTATTTTCCTTTTATTTAATTTTTTCATAAAAATGATTTTAAAATTTTAAGACTACTGATTGCCAAATTTAAACGGAAGGTCTTTCACATCCGTAATCGCGCTGCTATTCTGATCTCCAAAATCAAACTGGAGATTTTTCGCATCTGTTGCGCCTCTATTAATAATCCCAACTCTGACACTGCTATTGTATCCGTTGCCGACAGCTTCGCCTCCGCTTCCGCCATTAACGCCGCTACCGCTTCCACTGCCGCTCTGAACGCCGTTATTTCTCAAAAGATTGCTTTTGGAATTTTTGAAATCGTTGCCGAGAAGAACGCTGGTTATGCTATAGACGATAAGCCACGCTGAAGACATCAAAATAAACCCCCACATAACTTTCCCGAAAATTTTGTGCGCTTCTTTGATCTTGTCTTCGCTTCCCGCGGCGCTCACATAAAGATAACCGGCGTAAGAGAATGATATGGCGGCGAGAGGGATTGAAAGGTAAAAAATGAAGCTGATGATTCTGTTCACGAGCTCCATCAGCGCGTTGAAATCGCAGGGAACATAAACGCCGTCGCAGGGCACAAGCTGGAAACCGGGACTTATCGGATTGGGGCTGCCGGAATAAGCGGCATAGCTTGAAAGAGGAAACGCAACGCTCAAAAAAAACAAAAATGCCGTCATTATTGGAAATTTTAAACATTTCATAAAATTTTTTATTTTTGAGGCAGAATACTTTGCAATTCAAGATCGGCTTGATGAACAGCCTCGTCAAGCATTGATTTTCCCGATATTATCGATTCTACCATATTTTGAAATACGGCATTAGTCTCTTCCTTGTTCGGATCAAGCCACCCTTTGGATATTATCGCGGAGGCGTAAAAAACTGAGCCGACGGGGTCAGCCGAACCGGCGCTTAGCAAGTCTCTCCGAACGGGAGGCAATCCCGATGTTTTTGTCCACAGCGAAAGATTGTCCTTATTGGCGAGAGTCGATATCGCGCTCCAAGCGGACGATAATTTTTTGGAAGATTTGACTAGAGCAAAGCCTTGCATCGCGCCAAAAGTGGTTTTCGTATTCGCGCCCCTTCTCTGCGGAACAACGGCGACATCAAAATTAAGATTGGGATTTTTTATTTTAATTCCGTCGAATTCCGAGGCGAAACCGAAGTAAACCGCCAAATCTCCGCTTAAGAAATAAGAGGTGGAAAGAGGGAGCGCCCTGTTCCATGAGTAAGAAGTCTTTGACGGATTTGAAAACTCGGCGTAAAAGCGAAGCGCCGCTTCCGAAGGAGGTATGGCCGAATCCATCCTGTCGCTCAAAACGGCTGTCGTCTTGCCGTTATCGTTTTTGACGATGGGATTGCCCGCTTGAAATATGAGCATTGAAATTATTTCCTTGGCGCTTGCGATATTTCTGAATTCGCCCAATGCCGCCGCGCTTCTTAAGATGTTCAGCTGGCTGTCGACTTTTGTGATTTTTCCGACAAGAGAAGGAAATTCATCCCAATAAGACGGCGCTTGCGCCATAAGGGCATCGGTGAATATGTCTCTGTTCCAATACATCACCAAAGGGTCAATCGTGAAAGGAAGAGCGATAATACCCTCAGGAAAGAGATAAAGCTCCGCTTCTTGGATGAAAGTGTCTTTGAAAGCGCGCTCGGAAAGAGTGCCGTAAGGAATCGGATATATCTTGTCTTTATGGCGAAGAATCGAGTCTTGAGGAAGGAGAATGGCGTCCGGCCCCGTGCCGCTCGCCAAGGCCTCGACAAATTCAGCGTCAAAAGAACTGGCTTCTTTCGCGACATATTTGATCAATACTTTGTTTTTTCTGTTTAAATTAACGCTGTCCAAGTATTTGACGAAGAGCGATTCCGGAATAGTCCCCCAGAGGGTTATTTCCTCCCCCGCGCCGCTTGAACCTCCGCGAGAAAGAGAAAACATAATAACGCCGACTACGATGAAAATCGCGAATATTGCGGTAAGCGCTATTCTAAAATTGCTCATTGTTTTTTAAAAATTAACCCGTAATGATGTTCGCCGGCGTTGAATTCCCTTTCGAGCGCGAAATTATTTTTCTGAAAAATTTCTTTCGCGACGGACGACGAAAAAACATCGCTTTGTTTTGGCCCCAGTCCGCCGAAAGAGTCGCGCCAATCGACCACAAGCGCTCTTCCGCCTCTTTTTAAAATTCTTGTCGCTTCAAGGCAAATATTATTTTTCTCCGCCGCTTGAAAGAGAATGTTGGCGATTATCACGGCGTCAATCGAATCGTCTTTTAGCTTCGTTCCTCCTATTTTCTCCACATCGCCCCAAATTATCTCGATATTCGGCATTCGTTCCGTATTGGCTTGATTTTTTATTCTCTGAAGCAAATCTTTTTGGACATCAATCGCGTAGATTCTTCCTTTATCCCCCACCGCTTTGGCGGCGGACATCGCGTAAAATCCCGAACCGGCGCCAAAATCAGCCACGAACATCCCTTTAGAAAGTCCGAATTGTTCGATATTTTTTGCCGGATCGGAGAACATAAAAATTTGAAGTGAATTGAATTAATGAGCAATAATAAATTTATTGCGCATATTATATAGCCGTTTAAAGAGGAGGGCAACCTTGACTTTTGACCAAAAAGGTGTAATCTGTCGCAAGATAGTTTTTTATTTCGTGTTTTTTGAAAAGAAAGGAGTCGGTGAATGAGGACAGTCCTATTCATTCTTGATTTTGACGGGACAATAATCCCGTCAAGCAGAATCGAAAAACTTTGCAGGCGCATTTTTAAAAAGATCGGTCTGTCTCGCCCGCCAAATATATGTTTGGCGTTAAGCGAGATTGTAGATTTCTTCGGCTTTCTTTTTAAAATAAAGAAAGTTGTCGCTCACAAAAACATTCACAATCTTGTGAAGGAAAATAATTTTCCCATCGGAATATTAACCGACAGAAGTTTGTTTTCCTTATGTCAATATCTGGAGGTGTTGGGTATTGACATTAAAAATCTTGCATTTGTTCAAACGCGAAAAAGTCTCTTGAATTTTTTTATTTATTCCGAAAAGGAGGTTTTTGTGTCGCAAAAAACCAAACCGGACAAAGAAGTGTTTGAAAACCTTCTTTGTTTTGTTAAGAAGAATGGTTTGAAAAAAAATAATGTAGTTTTTGTCGATGATCTTGCTGAAGCAAGAGCGCTCGCCAAAAACTTTGGACTGCAGGCGATGGACCCTATCGATTTGCCTGCTTAAAATAGCGGACGGTTCAAAAACCAGAATCGATTTTAGTTTAAAGACTAAAATTTGATTCTGGTTTTCATTTTACCCCAGTAATGTAAGGCCAAAATACTATGAGTCCGATTACCGCCGCTCCAAAACTGGCGATTAAAACTATGGCGGCGATCAGATCTTTTATGATTCTCACTTCCTCATGATGCCCGGGATGAACGAAATCGAGAAGCCGCTCGATGACGATGTTTACCATTTCCAAAGTGAGCACCGCAAAAATAGCGGTGGAGAGAATCGCTTTTTCGGTTCGAGAAGTGGGAAAATAAAACATCAAGCCTACTATCATCAAAGCCATAACCAGCATTATTTTAAAATTCCTCTCAAAGATCAGAGTCTCCTTTATGCCATTGGTCGCCGCTTTGAAACTCTTGCGAAATTTTTTCATTTGAAAATTTTATCATCAATTGAGATAAAATATCAATCGGCAGACTGCAAATACTGGGGAGCGTTGGCGCTCATCCAATCCAAAACTCCTCTCATCACATACAGGCCTCCGATTAGGTTGGCGCTCGGACCGTGTTCCATAAGCACGGCAAAAGCGTATCTTGGATTTTTGTAAGGGAAGAAACCGATCACCCATGAATTCACGAATTTTTTATCAGAGCCGAGCTCCGCCGTTCCCGTCTTCGCCGCCACTTCGACTTGAGGAATATTCAGTCCGACAGCCGTGCCAAATTGCACCGCTCCCCTCATGCCCTCCCTTACGACTTGAAAATCCTCGCTCTTGATGTCAATTGATTTCGCGCCGCCGTCGGGAGAATCTAAAATGATTGAAGTGTCCACGAGTTTGCCTCCGTTCGCTATCGCGGAGACGGCTCGAACGGCTTGAATCGGAGTTATTTGGAAACCGTATTGCCCTATTGAAGTGTTGTAAGTGTCTCCCACCCTCCATTCCTGATCGGTGAAATTTTCTTTTTTCCATTCGGGATTGGGAACGGTTCCGGATTTGCCGGAGAAAAATCCTTCCGGAAAATCGCTTCCGAAACCGAACAATCTCACGTACTTTTCAATATTGGAAATTCCAAGCCCCTTCTGATTTTCATACCCTCCGCCTATTTCATAAAAATAAACATTTGACGATTCGGCCAGGGCTTTCCTCATATCGACATAGCCGTGAGCCTTCACTTCCGTGAAGACCGAGGGCTTGTTTGGATTATAGATGTTAGGCACTTTGATTGACCCGCCGCTAAATATCAAATCTGAAGGAGAAATGATTTTTTCAGTGAGCGCCCCCAAAGCGACGAAAGGTTTTATGATGGAACCGGGAGTGTAAAGACCATCCGTGACTCTGTTCAAAAAAGGTTTATTTTTGTCTTCCACATATTTTTTTATCGCTCCGATATTCGTCCCGTCCGAAAGAATCTGCGAGCTGTATTCCGGATAGCTTGACAGAGCCAGCACTTCTCCGCTTCGCGCGTCCATAATCACCCCGGCTCCGCCCGAAAATCCCGCCTGTTTTGCCAAGTTCGATATCGATTCATGCAATTTATTCTGCACTTCCGCATCGATCGATAGATTGACGTTATTTCCGTTTTTGGGCGGACGAATGACGCTTTCCGATTGAATTTTTCCCAAAGCGTTCGTCTCTATTATCTTGAGACCGCTTTCTCCGGAAAGTTCATCGTTAAAAAATTTTTCAACGCCCGTTTTGCCCACATAATTTTCATTGTAATAAAATCCGGAAGAATCTTTCGCCGGATATTTGACGTATCCCAAGATATGGGAGAGTCCGGGAAGATCGAGGTATTTTCTTAGAGCGAATTCTTTGCCCTCGCCAAGAGTGTTCCACGCGAGCTCTTTGCCGTTTCTGTCATAAATTACGCCGCGCAAAGGAAATATTGTCGTGTGGCGCAAGCGATTATTCTCGCTCCGCGCCGAATATTCCGAACCTTTGACGACCTGCAGATTCCAGATTTTCACGGAAAACAAGGCGAATATGAATGCGAAAAAGACAGCCAAAAAAGTGATGCTTCTTTTGGAAATCGAACTGACGATTCTTCCTTCAAACTGATGGGTGTCGAATTTCGGCAAATTGCTCGAGTCAAGAAAAATCTCATCCGGATCGATGTCTCTGTTTGATTTCATCAGCCGCCGAGACCGCCGACTCCAGCCAAATATTTTTTTGATTTTCCCGTTTAACATAATCATCTGTCTGAATGAAATTTCAGGCGCTTTTTCGCAAAAATCGATAAGACGAACAAAACCGCGGAAATGAAAGTCGCAAGATGAGAAAAATCATAAAAGCCAGAAAGAGACCTGCCGTAAAGAGAGTCGATGAAAATTCCGACGAATATTATTTCGTAGAAAGATTCAAAATAATACGACAGAAAAAAAGCCACAATAAGGGGAGCAAGCGGCGGCAATAATAAAATCGCCAAGAATAAC
Source organism: Patescibacteria group bacterium (assembly GCA_018971765.1). Lineage (GTDB taxonomy): Bacteria > Patescibacteriota > Minisyncoccia > Phycocordibacterales > GWA1-40-21 > GWA1-40-21. The sequence continues at coordinate 14,712 of JAGXAA010000002.1, read as the reverse complement.
AGCGCGTCGATGATAATTCTTTTCATCATTTTTTTATAAAATCACCTTGCATTGCGAAACTCGTCGAAGGTATGTCTTTTTTAGGGGGTTTCGAGTCCCTCACCAGTTTTGGAAATGGAAATTTCTAAAATCAAAACTGGTGAGGGACGAGAACTTCAGGATTTTTTAAGCTTCAAAAAATCCGTACCCTAAAAAAGACATACCGAGAAAGAGTTTCGCGATTCAATTCACGGTAAATCAATTATTGGAACTCGTTTCCACTTCCACCCATTTGAGTTCGGACAAATTTACCGGCATTCTGAAGATAATCTTCTGAAAAGATTCCGCCGGATTGATTTCAATCTTTTGAGCGAATCCGAAAACCGAAGTCGATATGCTCGGGACGACCGCCGCGTCTCCCTCTTTCACTTCCGCGTCCCGCGGCAACTTGGCCGTAAAATTGCCGCCGCCGATTCCCTCCGCTTCCGTTTGCGTCGATTTCGGGCCTATAAGGGCGATAACTTTTTCTCCCGAACTTGAATAAAGCTTGACCTTGGAAGATTTGTCGTACGCTTCTTCAATTTCTCCGATGGCAATCATTCCATTATACAAAACTTTATCCCCCGCTTTCGCGCCTTTATTCTTTCCTATGTCAATAATGATAACGTCAAAAGGCGATATGCTCGGCTTCACCAAGACGGCGGCCAATACAAAGCTTCTTTTTGAATCATTTCTTCCGAGCAAAGCTTTCAAATCATCGTTTTCTTTTTGGACAATTTTAAAAGCCGCCAAATCTGTTTTATTTTTTTCCAATTCTTCTTTCATGGCCTGATTTTCGGAAATAAGAGATTCATTTGATCCTATTGCCTTTGCGTATTCGGAAAATTTGGCAAAAGTGTAATTTTCAAGCCCCCAGAAAGGAAGAGCGATTCCGTTCAAAAATCCTTTAGACGCGGGCGCGCGCGAAACGAAAAAAAATACCGCGAATATAAGAATCGCAACGACCGCTTTCAGTTGCCATTTTTTATTTGACGCCTTACGATTATTTTTTAGGAGGTAATTCATCTTCGTTTTGAATCAGCGCTTCTTCAAATTCTTTTAAATTTTCGAGAATTATTCCGGTTCCCCTCGCGATGGCCGTCAGAGGATCGTCCGCTATGAACACCGGAATTTTAAACCACTTCCGCAAAAGTTCATCCAGCCCCTTAATCAGCGCCCCCCCGCCGACCAAATGAATGCCCCTTTGCATAACATCGGAGATCACTTCCGGCGGAGTCGTTTCCAACACCTCTTTAACCGCTTCAATAAGATTGTCGACGGATTGCGCCATGGCTTCCCTTACGTCCGAGTCGGTGATGACGACTTCGCGCGGCAGTCCCGTAATCAGATCTCTGCCTTTTACCGAAACTTCAGCCGTTTCCGCTGGCATCACGGAGCCGATGGCAATCTTGAGATTTTCGGCTGTTTTCTCGCCGATTAGAATTTTGAATTCGCTTCTTATGTACGAGGTTATGTCGTTGTTGAACTTGTCTCCCGCGATTTTTAAATTTTTGGAACGGACAATTCCGCCCAAGGATATTACGGCAATGTCAGTCGTCCCTCCTCCGATGTCAATTATCATATTGCCGACGGGGTCATTGACGGGCAGTCTTATTCCTATCGCTCCGGCCATCGGCTCCTCCACTATGTAGACTTCTCTGGCGCCGGCATTTCTGGTTGCGTCGCGAACCGCTCTTATCTCGACATTGGTGACTCCTGACGGAACGCCGACCACGACTCTCGGTCCGAACATTTTCTTTGAATGTTCCTCCGCTCTTTTTATAAAATAGGTAATCATCTCTTCCGTCACTTCAAAATCCGAGATGACGCCGTCCACGAGGGGGCGGATCGCGACAATATGCGCGGGCGTGCGGCCAAGCATCTCTTTGGCGTGAGAGCCGACGGCGACCACTCTGCCCGTCTTCTGATTGAGGGCGACCACCGACGGCTCATTGACCACAATCCCCTTGCCTCCGAGATAGACGAGAGTGTTGGCCGTTCCCAAGTCAATTCCTATCTCATTGGACATCATCTTGTATATTTTACTGAACAGTTTTTTCTTCATTTCATTTCAAATCTTAAAAACATATCGACCGCCCTTTAATTACTTCAAATAATCTCTAGCGAAACCGCAGAGATCGTCCTCTTTGATCATTGAAATTTTTCCGCTCGCCCTCTCTTTCACTTCGAATAAGCCGCCGTCAAAAGTTTTCTTGCTTACTATGAGTCTTAAGGGTATTCCTATCAAATCTGAATCTTTGAATTTCTCGCCTGCTCTCAATTCCCTGTCGTCAAAAAGGACTTCTACCCCGCGTTTTTTTAGCATTGAATATACTCGCTCGGACACTTTTCTCACCTCATTGTTTTCATCGGAAATTTCAACAAGATGAACATCAAACGGCGCCACTCGCTTCGGCCAGACTAAACCGTCTTTGTCGGACAGAGTCTCGGCAATAGTCCCAATAAGACGAGTGGGGCCAAGCCCATAGCTTCCCATAACGACAAATTTTTCTTTTCCTTCTTCATCAAGATAAGTCAGATTGAGCGCTTCAGAAAATCTTATTCCCAAATTGAAAATGTTGCCGACCTCCACGGCTTTTCTCTCTTTTAAATCAGAGAGTCTGCAATTGTGGCATTCTTTCTTGCCTTCAAGAACCTCGCCGTTAATCGCGATTTTACAACCCTCGCAGACATATACCGTGTCTTCGCCGGCATCCGTAATCGTCTGAAACTCGTCCGAATATTTGCTGAAAGTTCCGCCGGAAGCGGAAGTAATGTAAGTCATCTCTCCAATGCCAACCTTATCAAATATACTCATATAAGCAAGCTTGGCTTTTTCATAAAACAAGCTGTGTTCTTTTTCGTCTCTGGAAAATGAATAAAGGTCTTTCATAAGAAATTCTCGTCCCCTCATAATTCCGCTTTTCGCGCGCATTTCATTCCTGAATTTTGTCTGTATTTGATAAGGATACAAAGGCAAGTCCCTGAACGACCTCACGTGATTTTTCATAAGCGCGGTCAAAGGCTCTTCGTGAGTGAAGCCGAGCCCTAGCTCCGTCCCGCTTTTGAGCTTGGTCTTGAACCAATTATCCACGACCTCGTCGCTCCACCTTCCCGTCTTTTCCCAAAGTTCCCTGTCTTGAAGGGTGGTCAAAAGAATTTCCTGCCCGCCGATCGCGTTCATTTCTTCACGGATTATATCATTAACCCTGTTCAAAACCCGCAAACCAAGGGGTAAGAAAGAATAAACTCCCGCCATTTCTTTGTGAATGAAACCGGCGCGAATCAGAAGCTCCGCGTTTTTCGACGCCTCGTCCTTAGGCGCTTCCTTGCGAGTTTTGGATAATAATTGAGATTGCTTCATAAATATGATTATTTCGCAAAATTAAAGGATTTCAAAAATTTCATAAAGTAAGTTTGCCAATCAGAAGCGGCGGATGAAGACGGCGAATTGCCGGAAGATACGCTGACTGCGCTAAACGGCTCGTCGCTTTTATCGCTAGCGATGCAATTCCTTCCTCCACTATCGCAACCAACTTCAACCATAAGATAGTATTTTTCTCCCGCATCCAAAACGGTCGGCACGGTCCATCGTATCTCTCCGTTATTGACGACGCGCTCAATCATATTTCTTCTGTCATTTTTTGCCGGATTATAAACGCTGATTGTGATTAATTTGCCTGACGGAATGTTTTGAGAAGACCATTTTATCGTATAAGTCTGACCTATCGCCAGTTTCTCTCCCCCATTCGGCGAAAGGAGGGTGATTGAAGGAGTAATATCTTTCCAGCACCCATACAATTTATTCAACTTATCCCTTGTGGCTTGACCGACGAATCCGTTGCCGTATTGAAGATTGTTCGGGATCAGAATCTCATCTTTGTATTTCATCTGGAAACCGGAAACCAATGAGGCGAGTTTTTCATCAAAGTAAACCGTTGGCTCTTGTTCGTTCGTCTCCGTTATTCCAGTGTCAAAGCCGTCTTTCTGCAAAGCGATCTGAAGATTGTAAACATCGTTGTTTTCATCACCCATATTCAAATTATTCTCAAAATCGTAGCACCATTGATTCGAATCTTTCGTCTCATTCCGCAACTGAACAAGATGATTTTGAAAAAAATCAATCAAAGCTTGAGTCTTTTCTTCCTCGCTGATCGCGAAAGAAAAATTTGGAATGATAAAAAAGCTTGCCACTGCGACAATCATGGTCAAAAATAAATATTTTACTCCGTTCGATTCCATAAATATAATGATATTATTTGATATCTTAGCCGGCAATCAAATTTGCCTCATAGCCGAAATGATACAGGAAAAAAATACGCTGGTCAAAATAAAAAGGCCGAAGAATTTCAGACGGCAAGTTTAAGAAGAGAAAATAATTTTTCCATGATTTCTGTGAATTACGAAGCGGAAAAATTTACAGTCTGGTTGAGCAAAAACACCTTGAAAGACAAAGAGTTTTTGCGACCCGAGGACTTAAATTTTTCCGTTTCGTAATCAAAGTGATTTGGAAAAGATACTTCCAAACGCTAAAACATCTTAACAATGTCCTTATAGGTGACGACAAGCATCAAGAGAATCAACAAGGCGAAGCCGGCGGCGTTTAGATTATTCGCTATTTTCGGGCTTATCGCTTTTCTTCTCAGGACTTCAATGGCAACGAAAAGAAGCCGTCCGCCATCAAGGGCGGGAAAAGGAATTATATTTATGACGGCCAGATTTAACGAAATAAACGCGGCGAAACTCATTAAATAAACAATGCCAAGAGTCGACGCTTCCCCGACAAGCCCGACAATGCCGACAGGACCGGTCACTTGAGAGAAATCGGCTTTGCCTCTGAACGCGTCAAAAATGAAACGATATAGCCCGATTGCCACATTTTTGGTCGTTATGCCCGCTAGTTTCGCTCCTTCAAAAAAAGCTTTGCTCGGCGGAAGCTTTACCACGCCGACTTCATCCATAGCTATGCCTATCGCCTTCCTGCCCGAGACAATGCCTTCGGCCGCGGTAATTATCGCGGTTTTAAAATCATTGTCCCGCTTGTAATTTATTTTTATCGGGCCACCACTCTTCGCTATAAAATCCTGCACATCAGCGACACTAAGATTGTCAATCTTTTTGTTTCCTGATTCCAAAGATATTAAAGTTTCTCCTCCGACAAGTCCGGCTCTGCGCGCCGGCGAATCCGTTTGCGCCGCGATGATAATAATACGCTGGTCTTTCGCGTACGGACCGTAACCTTGAACAGATGTCGTAAGTCCCGTCATAAAAGAAATGGACAAAATAATCCACGCGAACAAAATATTGAAGACGATTCCGGAAACAAGCACCGCGGCCTGCTTCGGCCTTGAAGCGTTTATGAAACTCCTAGCGCTGTCCGGGCCGGACATTGATTCTTCGTTCGGATTCTCTCCGAAAATTTTCACATAACCGCCGAAAGGAATTGAATTTATCGCGTAAGTCGTCTCGCCATATTTCTTGCTCCAAATTTTTGGAGGAAAACCGATGGCAAATTCATCAACCCTGATTCCAAATTTCTTGGCTATGATAAAGTGCCCAAGTTCGTGAACAAAGATCAGAGCGGCAAGTATTATTATGAAAATTATTATGGACATTTTTTAGGTTTTAGTATTAGGCGTTAGGTTATAGGCGGAAAAGAATATATGACTATTGATTTTTATTTCCTAAAACCTGTTTCAAGACATTATCTCCCTGTCTTTTTTTGCGGCGATTTCTTCCAGTTTTTTGGCGGCGTCGTCAATGATTTTTTGCATTTCATTCTTTAATCTGAATTTATCATCCTCGCCCATCCCGCCCTCCTTTTCCTTCTTCTGAATTTCGCTCCACGCCTCGTCGCGGGCGGAGCGAAGAGAGACTTTGGCTTCTTCAAGTTTGCCGTTGGCGACTTTTACGATAGAGGATCTTCTTTCAGTGGTCAGTTCGGGAAATAACACTCGAATGCCTTTTTCATCGACTCTTAGAGAAACCCCGAGGTTCGCCAGAGTGATGGCTTTTTCAATGCTTGCCGTCTGCGAAGAATCCCACGGAGAAACGCGAATAGACCTGGGGTCTTCCGTGCTCACGCTCGCCAATTCCTTTATGCCCATCCTGCTTCCGTAAGATTCAACGACAATATTGTCAAGAAGGACCGGAGTCGCCATTCCCGTCCTTATGCCCGCGTATTCTTTCTTCAGCCATTCTTCAACCTCCCCGGTTTTGCTTTTTAATTTTCCAAAATCGTATAACATATTTTTTATTTTTACTTCCGTTAAAAGTATTTAAATAATGCTTCCATAATACCATCGACTGTTTAAAAATCCAACTCAAGCTAAAGCGTCACCGCTATATGCTCAAGAAGCATTTTAATGGAGGGTGATCTGTCGCCCCCGTAATTTCGGCATTTGTCTATTTCATTGAACATGAATATGTCTTCTTTTTTGACTCCGCCTTTTCCAGCCCTACCCGCCAGTTCTTTCTCAACACCGTTTAAAAAATCCGCGGCGACCGATCTGCTTATTTCTTCATCGGCAATTTTATCCGAGATGTTTTTTGCCATAGCCAGCCGTTCAACTATCGAGGACTTGATGAATTTTTTTGCGTCAAAAATATCTTCCGATTTCTCAGATTGACCGGCTTCGCTCGACCTTAAGACGCGGTTGAAGTTCATAATTATCATCCTTGAACGGAGAGTCGGCAAAAGAATGCTCGCGGAAGAAATTATCAAAAAGAATACCGCCCCGCCCGACGGCTCTTCAAACATTTTAAGAAGAGAGTTTTGGGCCTCTTTCGTGATAAAATTCGCCGCTATTATGAAAATTCTCCTCGCGGAAGACACGGCTTTTTTGGACTGCGTTTCATTGATTATCCTTCCGTCGTCAATTCCAAAAGTTTCAAAACCGCCGTAATAAAAATCGGGGTTCCCTTTGGGGCGAAATTGTAAAACATTTTCCAGAAATTCAAGCAATTCTTTCAAAATATTTTCGCGCTTCCCTTCCAAGCAATAAGCGTGATGAAGTTTTTCCATTAGATTCGGAAAGGCCGATTTCAAGTCTAAAACTTTATTCATATGAAAATTATAGACCACTTTCCGCTTAAAGAGCAAATAAATGAATAAAGCCACCCCTTCTCTGCGAGAATAATAAAAAAGACTTCAGTCATACAAACTGAAGTCTCTAATATTTTATCGCGGATAATTAAATTACCTCTGAGCAATGGCCGGTAATGCGGTGTCCTCCTTCAAACCAAAAGAATTAAAAATTACATGCGGTCGAAAATGCTGCTTGGAATCGGAATAGCAAATTTTAAAACATTTCCTTTCCGACTTCTTAACCGATCTCATTATTTTATTTTCTTCTTTTTTTCTCCTAGCCATTTTCCCTCTCTCTCTATTTTAAAAATAAAAACAAGATAATAAAAATCAACGAACGACGGGAACACCGCCTCCTTTGCATTTTCTCAGAATTAATAAAACGCGCGTCTAAAAATAGAATATACCATTCCAATGGAAAGTCAATGTGTTTTCAGAAAAACCGAGAACCCCGCGACAAGCGGACAGGAAATTGAGGAGAATTTAAATATTTTACATAACTTCCCATGATCCAAAGACCTAAAATATCTTGCAAAATATTATCTCTTTGACCATTGCGGGGCTTTTCGGGCTTTTTTGAGGCCGAATTTCCTTCTTTCTTTCGCTCTCGGGTCTCTCTTCAAAAATCCCGCGCCCTTCAATTTCTTTCTTAATTCATTATCGTAGATCACAAGCGCTCTGGCAATGCCGAGTCTAAAAGCTTCAGCTTGAGCGCTTATTCCTCCTCCTTTTATTTTCGCGGAAACGCTGAAATTCGCGGGTGTTTTGGATTTGAGCAAAGATTCACTCGCAATCTCCGTCAACTCTTTTACTTTGAAATAATCTTCCAAGCTTTTGCCATTAACATTAAAATTGTTTTTCGCGCTTTCAACGATTCTGACTCTGGCGCTGGCCGTCTTCCTTCTTCCGACGGCCTCTATGTAGGTCTTCTTTCTTTCCATTTTTGAATCTTTTTCCATTTTATTGTCTTCATTTTTAATCGGCGTCATATTTTATTCGATTATCGTTAAATTATTCATCATCTTCGCTCTCAATTTATTGGACGGCAACATCCCGTAAATCGCCAGTTTCAAAATCTCGCTGAAACCCTTTCTGCCAATCAGCTTTTCCATGCTTTCTTTCTTGAGTCCGCCCGGATAACCGGAGAAAGAGGCGTAATCTTTTTCTTTTTTCTTTTTGGAATCAATTTGTAATTTGGAAACATTTGAGATGCTGACTGAAACTTCCGGAACGATATTCCTCGCTTGATTGACCAAGTTCTTGCCCATTAGAATAACGGCGGCTTGGCTCGCCACCCTGCCCAATTTCTTTCCTTTTGCGTCTATTTCTATGATATTTTTCATAATTTTGAAATTCAATATTCTTTCGCCGGATTAAACGAATTCAATCTGCGCCATCAAAGCTCCGTCGCTCTTTCTGGGGTTTAATTTGATTATTCTGGTATAACCGCCTTTCCTGTCTTTGTAATTCAACGAGATTTCTTTCGCAAGTATCATAGCGCTGTCTTTCCCGAGCTTGGACGAGATCAATCTTGTTGAATTCAAGCCACCTTTCTTGGAAAGAGTGACGAACTTGTCCATAAACGGCCGAAGCTCTCTGGCTTTCGCCAAAGTCGTTTTGATTTTCTTGCTCTTTATCAAAGAAGAAGCGAGAGACTTGAGGAGCGCTCTCCTCTGGTTTCTTTCTCTTCCCAATGTTCTCATTGATTTATGATGTTTCATATTTCATATTGCCGATTATTATCTCCAAAATTCATTTTATTAAAAAACCAGAGATCGCTTTATCTTATTAATTTAGCGTTATGCCGAAATTGGATAAAGTTTTTTTAATCTCTTGGATTCCTTTGGTTCCGAGCCCTTCTATCTCGAGAAGATCTTTTTCTTTCTTCCTGGCGAGACCGCCAACGGTTCTTATGTTCGCATTCGAAAGGGCTTTGACCGTCCTTGTGGAAAGATCAACGGACTCTATTCTGGTTTTCATGAATTCCACATCCGCCTCCTTTTTTTCTTCCGGCTCTTTCGCCTCTATGGATTTTTCCCTCTCAGGCTTTTCTTTCTCTTCAAATCCGACAATAGCCTTGAGCTGGGCAATCATAATCTGAACGGACGACTCCAAAGCTTCTTTCGGAGAAATCGTGCCGTCGGTCTCTATGAATATTCTCAAACGATTGAAATCCGTCCTGTCGCCGACTCGCATATTTTCAACTTCATAATTCACTCGGCGGATAGGAGTGAATGAAGCGTCAAGGACAATCGCGCCCACCTCAACCCTGTCTTTCTGAAGGACTTCCTTGGGCACATAGCCGAGTCCTTTTTCCACCCGCATCTCAATCGACAATTCGGTATTTTTTTCGGTAATGCCGGCTACATATAAATCTTTATTCAAAACTTCAACCTGGCCGGGGGCGTCAATATCCCCCGCTTTGATGTCCTTGACGCCTTTAACCTTCAGGTTCAGAATCTGCGGCTCGTCCGTGAGCATCTTCACTCTTATGTTTTTCAAATTCAGAATGATATTTATGACATCTTCTTTGACGCCGCTTATTGATGAAAATTCATGACTTACCCCCTTTATCTTCACTGAGGTTATCGCCGCTCCCTTGAGCGACAACAATATGATTCTTCGGAGCGAATTCCCGAGCGTATGACCGTAGCCCGGATATAATCCGTCTATTTCATAGACGCCGCTTGAATCTTTCTCTTGAATTACTTTGGGTTTTGAAGGTAAAATTATGTCGTTATGATCAATCATATGTTTCTTTTAATTATTTTTAAATTGATTCGATAAAAAACAATTATGTATCATTTTCTTGATTTATGCAAGCATTTGCGGACTATCTGCTGTAAAACTGAATGACCGAAGCCGCGTTAAACATTATTTCCGTGTTTGCGAGCTTAGGCATTCCTTGGACATCGTAAGATTTTTTGGCCGCGTCATACTTAAGCCAAGAAGGATAATTATGCTCTTTGATTTTGTTTTCCAAATCGGCAAAAAGCTTATTCTTCAAGCTCCTTTGGCTCACGCCTATCTTATCCCCGACAATGACACCATACGAAGGTATGTTATTTCTTCTTCCGTTTATCGTGATATGGCCGTGCGACACCATCTGCCTCGCGGCCTGGCGCGAATTGGCAAGCCCCAGCCGATAAACGACGTTATCAAGCCTTGATTCCAAAATCTGGACGAGCGTGTCGGGAGAATTGGCTCCTTTTTTATTGATTATGCTTTTGACATACTTGGAAAATTGCCTTTCGTTGACGCCGTAAGTGAACCTCGCTTTTTGTTTTTCAAGAAGCTGAAGCCCGAAATCGGTTTTCGGTCTTCCCCTTTTTTTGTCATCCTTTTTGCCCATTGACTGCCTGAGGGCGAATTTTTGCGTCTGGGTCTTATCAAAGATATGCGCTCCCAGTTTTTTTGCCTTTTTGTATCTTGGTCCGATTAACATATTTTAATTAAAAAATTATCGAAAAATCAAATAAAAAAATAAATTACACTCTTCTTGGTTTCTTTGGTTTTGGTCCGTTGTGAGGGACGGGAGTGACGTCTCTGATGCCCATAAGATCAATCCCCTTTGACAGAAATCCTCTTACGGAAGACTCTCTTCCTTGCCCCACTCCCTTAATGACCACTTCAACTCCTTTTATTCCCATATTGCTCGCCTTCTCTCCAACCAATTCGCCGACTTTAGCCGCCGCGAAAGGCGTTCCTTTCTTGGCCCCTTTGAAACCAAGGGCGCCGCTCGACGACCAAGCCAGAGCGTTGCCCTTAAGGTCGGCAAGAAGGACTTTCGTGTTGTTGTAGGTTGATTGAACGAAAAGAATTCCCCCTTCCAGCTTTTTTTTGCCGGATTTAACCTCAACCTGACTTTTCGCTTCAGCCGCGGATTCTTGTTCTTCTTTTTTTACAATTCTCTTTTTACCCATAAATTAAATAAATTATTTTTTATCTTCTTTCTTCCTGCCTGTGCCCATTGTTTTTCTCACATTGCCCCGCAGAGTTCTTGAATTCGTCTTCGTCCTCTGTCCCCGCGACGGCAATCTCTTGGCGTGTCTTGAACCGCGATATGATTTTATGTCTTTAAGCCGCTTGATGTTGGAAGAAACTTCTCTTTTCAAGTCGCCTTCTATTTTGTGGGCTTCCACATTTTTCCTAATCTCGTTTTCTTCTTCGGGAGTCAAATCTTTCGGCTTTTTTCCGTAATCAACCTTTGATTTGTCCAATATTTTGCGCGCCAAAGACCTTCCTATGCCGTACACCGCGGTAAGGCTTATCTCAAGTCTTTTATTTTCAGGTATTGTTATGCCGGCAATTCTCATATTTGAATAATTTGCGTTTTTTAATAAAATTAACCCTGCCTCTGTTTATGTCTCAAATTCGCGTCGCAGACGACATACACATACTTTTTTCTGCGCACGACTTTGCATTTGGAACAGATTTTTTTTACTGATGATTTGACTTTCATTTTTTAAATTATGCTTTACGGGTTATGGGTTTAAACAATTAATTTCTTCTTGCGCTTTATAAGCTATCTAATTTCCAACTAGATTCTTTTGACAATCCTCCCTTTACCGCCATACTCATCAAGCTCGACGATGATCTTGTCGCCGATCAAGACTCTTATTCTATTCATTCTCATTTTCCCTGAAAGATAAGCGAGTATCTCGGCTCCTTCTTTTTCAAGCTTGACTTTGAACAAAGCATTGGGGAACGCCTCAATGATCACTCCGCTTGCCGCCACTTTATCCTTTGCTTTTTTATTTTCCATCACTTTTAAACGACAAATGATATGCTAACAGATTACTATGCGAATAGTCAAGCTTTTCATCACTTTGAATCGCGAAACTCGTCGAGGCGCGTTATTTTAAGAGGGTTTCGAGCGCGGCGGCGCGAGAACTTCAGGATTTTTCAAGCTTCGAAAAATCCGTACCCTTAAAATAACGCGCCGAGCAGGAGTTTCGCGATTCAAAGTCATCAACAAATATTGGACACTCGGCGCCCAACATTTAAAAAGGCGCCATTCATCAGACTCCGCAGCCGCCTCCTTGCGTCGTCTTCGGCAAAAGATCGGGGTTATCTTTCAAAATTTCTTGAAAGGTTTTTGCGACATTTTTCGCCCACCCGGGACCGCTGGAATATTCAAAACTCATTATTTCTTTCGGGCCAACATCTTCCCAATCGACGCTTTTGGCTATTTTGAAATAAAGGGCGGTTTCTAAATAAGTATCGGGAAACCAGAATGAATTCAGTTTCAGCGCCAGCTTGTAAAGTTCTTCTTCGGACATTCCTTGAGAAGCTCCGAGTTCTATGGCGCCGAGCAGGGCCGAGCCGTGATTGCAGTCCTGAAAGAAAGTCGAGTTGCCGCAACAAGGGCGATAAGTGTTTCCGGCGACTTTGAGAACAACCTCTTCTTGCTCCTCAGTCAATTTTATTATCTCGTATCTGTTGAAATATTTTCCGCCATTATCTTCCTTGCCCAATGTCCAGCCGCCGGTTGAAGCGAAGTTAAACAGAGAATCGCCTTTGAGCCGGCTTTTCTCATTGAAATTCGTCTTATTGGAAATACCCAAAGGCCAAAATATGTTTAGAAGAAGTCCGGCATTGTTTTCGTTGATTTTGAGGGGCTCTTTTGAATTCCGAGTCAGAATGGAAAGACTGCCTTCGTCCAAACCGCGTCTGCCATAAAGCTTTCTGAATTTGTCCGCGTCAATTATCCCGTAAGAAACCATCTTCGGAACAATGCCGCTAAGCGCAAGACCTGTCTCAAATCCGCCTTTCGGCAAAACTTTTTCCAAAGTTTCAACGTATAATTTGCTCCCTGCTTCATTTTTTTGTTCGAAATTAATCTTATTTTGGAGAAGAAGGCCGCTTTTTGCGTCCGAACTTGCGGAAATAATTTCATTTTGAAAAAGAGGCCAGACAAAAAAGATTATTAGAAATAAGACGACAAGAGACGCTTGGTAGTAAAGCTTTTGATTATGATCGCTTCTTTTCCTCGCATTTGTCGTTGCGGCGTTTCCAGATTTATCCGGTTGAATTGGGCATAATTCGCAGGAATCGGCGGCGGCAAGCCTTCTCAATGACAATAAAAGCGATACTCCTAAGATTACAACGCTTGCAAAAAGAATCTCAAGTCCTCGAAACGGCAGCATCGCCACCCCGCCGCTAACTCCAAGAAAAGACAAAAGAAACGCTCCGCAAGACGGGCAAGCGGAACCTAAAGAGCCGAAGAAAGCCCCCAAAACGCTTCCGCCTGAATATTTGGCGCTCGCTGACTTTGATTCTCGCCACAAATAAACAAGAATGGCAGCGTTTAGACCAAAAAGAATCATACTCAAAAAAGCAAGACCGGCGTAAGAATAAAGATAGAGAGGCGCATTCCGATAAATCAAGTAAAAATTTATGACGGTGGTTACTTTTGAAAGAAGTTGCCAATACAAAACACCGACAGCCAAAGCGGCTTCAATCATGATAATCCAATAAAGCGGAGAATTGAATGCTTGCTTAAAAACCGCTGACATTTGCCGTAGTGTAAAAAATCTTTTGATCTTTTTGTTCATTATTTTTAAGATGAACTTTGGGATTTTTTTGATTCCGCTTCGTCTACGATATTTCTGAATTCTTCGTAGCTCCGCGGATTTTGAATTTCCTTGCCGTTCAAGAAGAAAGTCGGCGTGTGATTCACTCCGGCTTTGACCCCGCTTTGATAATCAATTTCGATTTTTTGCTCTAATTCTTTTGAATTTAAGTCTTGTTTGAATCGTTCGGAGTTCAAACCCAATTCTTTCGCGTATCCGATGAAAATTTCTCGGGCATTGCCGGCTGTTTCCCAATCTTTTTGATTTTCAAAAAGCATATCGTGCATTTCCCAAAACTTGCCTTGCCCGCCCGCGGCTTCGGCGGACAAAGCGGCCGCCTCCGCGTTCGCGTGTCTTTGTCGGAGCGGAAAATGCTTATAAACTATCGCGAGCTTGTCTCCGAAATCTTTATGCAGTTGTTTAACGACCCCGTAATAAGCTCCGCAGGCGGGACATTGAAAATCGCTGTATTCGGTAATTATGACTTTTGCGTTCTTGTCTCCTCTTATCCAATCGCCTTCGGTCATCGGAGCGGTTAAAGACAAAGGAGTCTTATCGCTCAAGGAGTTGCGCGAAGCAAATTTGACCATTCCAAAAACCATTCCGCCTAAAACCAAAGCGGATATTCCCCAAAACGCCATCGCGCGAATCGTTATTTTATTTTTAATGTTTTCCATAAAATTAAAATCTCTTTCACAAAAAAAGAATGGGTTAATCTTTTATAAATTCTTTGAATTACGAAACGCAAAAATTTACAGTCTGGTTGAGCAAAAACGCCTTGTTTTGCGACCCGAGGACTTAAATTTTTGCGTTTCGTAATTCACGGATAAATTTATCGTATCAAATAATTGACCGTTTGAGATTTTTTGCCGTCCACATAAAAAGCAAGCGCATATTTTCCCGTCTTTCTTATCTGTCCGGTTTTCAATGTCCATTGAAAATAAAAGTTCTTTGCGCCAATTTTTGTCGGATGAGAAACATTGGATTCAACATACTTGCCTTCATAATATCTGATGTAGGACAATTGCGTCC
>JAGXAA010000055.1 GCA_018971765.1 Patescibacteria group bacterium | reverse complement strand
CAAAAAAGAAGAGGAGGATCTGGCGCAATTCTTATCAAGCAGATATTCCATTCCCTATATCAATCTCGCCACCGTCCCCATCAACACCGACGCGCTCCGGCTCATACCGGAAGCAACCGCTCGCGATTCTAAAGCGGCGGCTTTTGATGTTATCGGGAAAAGATTGAAACTCGTCATGCTTTCTCCCAAAAATGAAAAGACCGCGCTCATCATCAAAAAGCTCGAAGAAGACGGCTATGAAGTCCTGCCTTACGCGGCGTCAACAACCAGCCTTGATAAGGCTTTCTCGCGATACAAAGAGCTGTCTTACAGCGCGGAAAATAAAACCCTTTCCTTGGAGCTTTCCAATGAACAACTTGAGAAATTTCTTCAGAAAGTGGAAAGTTTGGACGATGTGAAAAAAATGTCCGAGGAGCTTTTGCTTTCCAAAAAAACTTACAAGACTTCAAAAATATTGGAAATTATTTTGGCCGGAGCGCTCGCCACCGAAGCTTCGGACATACACCTTGAGCCGGAAGAAGATTATGTCAGACTTCGCTATCGGCTGGACGGCGTGCTTGCCGATATTTTAAATTTCAATCAATCCGCATTCGCATTGCTTCTTTCGAGAATTAAACTGATTTCAGGATTAAAACTGAACGTCAAAAACGAGGCGCAAGACGGCAGATTCACCGTGAAAGCGCGAAATGAAGAGATTGAAATAAGAACATCGGTTCTGCCGGGCGCTTACAATGAATCAATTGTCCTCCGAATTTTGAACCCCAAGACGATTTCCGTGCCGATGGAAGAGCTCGGCATCGAACCGAAACTTATGAAAATACTCGCGCGCGAAATAAAAAAACCAAACGGAATGATCCTGACCACCGGTCCGACCGGCTCGGGAAAAACCACCACTCTCTACGCTTTTATCAAAAAAATACATTCGCCCGACATCAAGATAATAACCATCGAAGACCCGATAGAATACCATCTTCCCGGCATCGTGCAGACGCAAGTAAGCAGGGATGAGAAATACACATTCCTCAGCGGTTTGAGGTCGGCTCTGCGCCAAGATCCGGATGTGCTTATGATAGGAGAAATCCGGGACGGAGAGACCGCCGAAATCGCCGTAAACTCGGCGCTTACCGGACACCTTGTCTTTTCCACTCTTCACACGAACACGGCGGCCGGCTCTTTCCCCCGCCTTATGGACTTGAACATAAACCCGAAAGTTATCACATCCGCGATAAATATCGCCCTCGCCCAGAGACTTGTGAGAAAACTTTGTCCTTATTGCAAGAAAGAAGTCCCGCTTGAAGGCAAAGAAAAAGAGCTTGTCGAAAAAATTCTCGGATCAATTCAAGATAGGAGTTATCTCGAGGGAATCCGGACGAAATCGATCTGGAAAGAGGCGGGTTGCGAAAAATGCAACGGAACCGGATACAAAGGCAGAACGGGCATCTTCGAAGCGATACTCATAGACGAATCGGTTGAAGGCATAATCCAAGAAAATCCGAGCGAAAGGGAAATAAAAAAAGCCACCGCCCATCAAGGATTGCTTGACATGAAACAAGATGGGATACTTAAAATTCTTAAAGGATTAACTTCAATCAGCGAGCTTGAGAGGGTGATAGATTTGAGTTAGGAAATGATAAAGAAATTGAAAATTGAAATAACCTGACAACTTTACAAACCCGATAACTTGATGAACTTTGCTAAAACGATTGCTTTTATGACAAGAGAGGTTTAGTATGGAGGCAGAGATGTTTGAATAAAAATACCGACGAGAGAGACCGGCTTCGAGAACATAAATCTCTAAGCAATACTTCGAACAATCGTCCGAAGTTAAACAGTCCTCAAAGGATAACGCCCGCAAAGCGTTAAAAACGCCAACCGGCGCGTCCTCGAAGGAAAGTTAGTAAACCTTGTAAAGCTTAATTGCTTAGAGATTTATATTCTGGAAACTTTCTATATTTAATAAAAAAGATGCTGAAATTTCAAAAAACTGACTTTTTCCGTTTCTAAAAACAAAAATCCTCAATTTCAGGCTTACAAATAAAGCCTAGCACGAAAAACTTTTTATGTCAAGTAAAATGAACAATTTGAATTCAAATCTTGAAAATAATGAGGAAACAAGCCGTATATCATCTGACTTTCAATTCTTGGACAATACTCTCCGCCCTTCCAGATGGGACGACTACATCGGGCAAAAAAACATAAAAGAAAATCTTAAAATTCTGCTGATGGCGGCGAAACAAAGAAACCATCCGCCCGAGCATATCCTCTTTTACGGACCTCCTGGACTCGGAAAAACGACTCTGGCTCATTTGATTGCTAAGGAAATCAGCGCACAGATCAAAGCAACCTCGGGTCCGGCGATAGAAAAGGTCGGTGATCTTGCTTCCGTTCTGACCAACCTTTCCCCGGGCGACATTTTATTCATAGACGAGATTCATCGCCTTAATAAAACAATAGAAGAGGTGCTTTATCCCGCTATGGAGTCGGGTTCGCTTGATATTATCATCGGTAAAGGACCGTCAGCGAGAACTTTACAGCTTGAACTCCCGCCATTCACCCTCATCGCCGCGACCACGCGCATAGCGATGCTCTCTTCCCCGCTTCGCTCCCGCTTTTCCGGCGGAACATTCCGTCTGGAATTTTATTTGGAAGAAGAGATTGAAGAAATTATCAGGCGATCGGCAAAAATTCTGGGAATTGACATTGACGCGCCCGCCTCTAAAGAAATCGCCAAAAGAAGCCGGTTTACGCCAAGGACGGCGAATTACTTCTTGAAAAGATGCCGTGATTTCGCCCAAGTAAATAAAGGGGAAGTCACTGAAAAAACGGTCGCCGACACTTTGGAACTCTTGGGAATAGACGAGGTCGGCCTCTCCTCCTCCGACAGAAAACTGCTCTCAACTCTTATTGAAAAATTCGGTGGCGGGCCGGTCGGACTGAACACCCTAGGCGCCGCCCTTTCCGAGGAACAAGCTACTATAGAAGAAGTCCACGAGCCTTACCTGATTCAACTCGGCTTCATTGAACGCACCCCCCGCGGTCGGATAGCTACTGGCAAATCCTACGACCATCTGAAAAAGAAAAAACCGCAGGATCGGCTGTTGTGAAAATCAGACAAAATCTTCCTCGTTTAATTTTGATTGCCTAAGGACAGATCTAAAAGTTCCGTAGGGAATATCTCTTTTATTCGCCGGAACAATCACCGTTAAAACAAAGCTTTCGTGTTTTCGATATTTAATATGACTGCCTTTTTGCGATACGAAAACAAAACCATTTCTTTCAAGGGGGCTTTGATGATAATTTTCGAGGACGGCAGTTTAAGCATAATGCAGTTGTTGTTCAACAATAATAGGACAGTTAATTTTTCTTACTTTGGATAAGTTTGCGTCTTCAAAATACAAATCAAGGGCTTCTTTAAAATTCTTCACGGCTTCTGTTTTTGTTTTGCCAAAGCTGGATACGTCAACATTAAGGCATTGGGCGACATAATACTTGCCCTCTTTCCATAAAATATTTTTTAGATTTAGTTTCTTCATAACAATGTTATAGGATCTAGACCATCAGAAGTGATGTAAAATACTTAAATGAGCCTTTATTCGCAAGCTAAAATCAACTGGAGAGTCATCAACAAGATACTGGACAACTTTTGTCTTGACATTGACGCCGCCAGAACGGCAAAACAGGCAGACGTAAATCGCAAAACAGCGAATCATATTTTCATGCATTGCCGTCTCGCAATCTTCTGGCGCAGAACAAAGAGACGCATGGAAACGGTCGACGGCGAAGTGGAAGTCGACGACTCATACCATGGAGCGAAAAGGAAAAGAGGTTTTCATGGAAAATTAAAAAGAGGAAGAGGAACCAAAAAACAACCCGTCTTTGGAATATTTGAGAGAGAAGGAGAAGTCTTTACCGAGATAGTCCCGGATTGCAAGAAGAAAACCCCGCAATCCTTGATTTTAGGTCGTATTTCAAGAGAAACAGCGATATATTCCGATGGATGGAGAGGATACGACGGATTGGTTGACGTTGGTTACGACAAGCATTTCAGAGTCAATCACGGCAAGAATGAGTTTTCGAAAGGAAAAGGCGCGCATATCAATGGCATTGAATCGTTCTGGTCGTTCACCGAGAGAAGATTGAGAAAGTTTAACGGTCTTCCTGTCCACACTTTTGATCTTCATTTGAAAGAATGCGAGTGGAGATGGAAGAAAGACGAGAAAGAATTGAGAGAAGAATTGTCGCGGGTATTAAAACAGTATGCTAGACTTTGATTATTAAAAGTGATGGTCTAGAGCCATTCTTTTTTAGCTTCTACCACAACAAGCGCCCGACCATCCTTATCAAGCAAAAGAAAATCTATAAAACCATGGATATTGTGTTCAAAGTCGTCGCCAAGTTCAGAATATTTAACGCCCGGCTCAAGTTGGATATTAGTTTTCCCTTTTTCCGTATCATCAAAGCGCCACCCTGATTCTTCAAGGAGCTTGTTTATTTTGATTCGAGCTGAGGCCTCTTTGGGATTTGTCATATTTAATGCTCGCATAATAGCGTTTTTTCAGCCAAAAAACAATGCGCTCTTGACTTTTTAGAATATTTATATACTATTGCTAGCTTATTTGAGAGAATGTATATATAATGTAAGCAACATGAAAAATGAAAAAAAAGCTATGTTTTTTAAAGGTAATGAGGCAGAAGACTTCAAAGCGCTAGAGAGGATGCGTAAACAAATAGGAGAATTAGGAGGTGAGCTTCATTTTACAATTCATACATCTGATGATGGCTGGATGGCAAAGTGCAATGAAGTAGAAGGTATTATTACTGGAGGTGTGAACCCTTGCCCTGAAGATTACGAAATTCAATCTCAAATCAGAGAAGCGATTTATACTGCATTTGACATAAAAACAAAGTTATCTCCGGAACGAATAAAAAGTTCTATATCTGAATTAAAATTAGCCTTCTCTTAAACTAAAATGGCGGACGAATTTTTACCTAAAAACAAGCAATTTTGGAAATCTAGAGGAAATATTCGTTTTAGTCAATTCTATAAAGCGATTGAGAAATTAGGTTTAAGGACTACTCAACCTAATAGTGGCAGTTCACACTATGCGATAAGAAAACCGAACATTTTAACTAATGGTCTTGAAAGTTTTATTATTAATATTTACGAGGGTATGAGTAAACAAGCAAATGGTGATGTAATTAAGTGCCTATTGGAATACGGGATCAAGGAAGACGAACTTATAAAAGCTCTTAAAAAATAAATATCTTAACTAAGCCTGGAACTTCACTTAAAATTACTTTCTAGAGCAAGACTTTTATCCAACAGGTTTTATATAACCGTTATTATATCCATTATTATAATTGTTATTGTACCCATTATTGAATCCGTTGTTATAACCGTTATTATAGTGATTGTTAAAATAATTATTTTTCTGAACTGCCGGAATCACTTCCCCTGAATCTAAAACCATAAAAGATTGAACATACCAATCGTTAGAATAATCTAAATCATTTTCATAATTAACTCTTATTACATGGTCTATTTCCACTCCGACTTTTAAAAATTTTTCAATAAGCATTGAAAAAGAATGGCCTGGATAGCAACTTCCAGGAGTACACCCGCCGGAAGTTGATCATTGAAAACTGCCGGGACCAAAAGTATTTGGGGAGGATGCATAAAATGAATCCTCATCGCCCCATTTTTTTGGATTACCAGGACCATTATTTATTATTCCCCTAAACCACCGACATTTAATATATCCTTGAGTAGTAACTTAGCCATAGCAGGTTATCGGAGCAGGCAAAACCGCCATATCTGATCCGGTTTCAGCTGAAGCTATATTAATAAGCGACAAAAAATAAAAGACTATCAAGCAGGCGACGGTTATATATTTCATACAATGTTTATTAATATTAATAACTGAAAGATTACAGTCTCTTATGTTCGAAGTCAAAGAAATAACACGGTAATTATGCACTTCAATAGACCTGTTGCCATATAGACTTTTTTGATACAATATCGGCATGAACATCCAAAAACTCTCTCGCGACCCCAGAGCGATGAAAGCCTTGACGGGGTTAAGCTATCAGGAATTCGCTAATTTGATTCCATCCTTTGAAAAAGCCT
>JAGXAA010000102.1 GCA_018971765.1 Patescibacteria group bacterium | reverse complement strand
ATATTTGGAGCCGAATATTATTTGGTCCAGGATCATAGAGGTCAGACCGGGGATTTATAACGCTCTCGCTTACGTTGAAAATCCGAACATAGACGCCGGCGCCGATTCAATCTCTTATATTTTCAGAATAAGAGACAAGAACGGGGTTTTGGTCTATGAAAGAAAAGGCGAAACTTTCATACCGCCCAATAAATTCTTCGGCATTTTTGAGGATGGAATTTCAACCGGCGAGAAAATTCCGACAAATGTTTTTTTTGAATTCGCGAGCGAAGCTTTGTGGAAGAAACGGGAAAATAAAGAAGCCGGAATAACCATTCTGAAAAAGACGATTTCCAGAGAAGAGACATCGCCTCGCATTGACGCCACGATGAAAAATGAGATGTTTCAACCGATATTTAACATTGAGGCGGTCGCGATAGCTTACGGCGGAGACGGCAACGCTTTAGGCTTTTCAAGAACTTTCATTGACAAGCTTGACAAAGGAGGATCGAGGGACATTACTTTCACGTGGCCGAACCGTTTCAGCTCCAAGGTCGTAAAGATCGAAATTATCCCAAGAGTATTTGGCAACAGATGAAAGACTTGCGTTTGAAGACCGGCAATGAATATTTTCGCGGACTAGGCGTTATGAAAATTTTTCAAATTGACTGGGTTCTGCTCCTATCGGCGATTTTCATCGCAATCGCTGGACTTGTGACGATGAACTCTTTCACCGGAGAAAATGCTTACTTTGAAAAACAAATAATCTGGATTTTGATTTCAGTCGCCGCTTTTTTCATTTTAAGTCTTTTTGATTTCAGATTTTTAAGGAGGACGGCGGTGGTAATAAGTATTTTTTCTTTGTCATTCATACTGCTTGCCGCCCTTTTTGCGGCGGGCTCTGTCACTAAAGGGGCGAAAAGCTGGTTTAATTTCGGTTTTTTTTCTTTCGAGCCGGCTGATTTGATGAAATACGCCGTTATAATTCTTTTAGCGAAATATTTTTCCAGAAGGCATATAGAGATATCCAATGTAAGGCACATTTTAATATCAGGAGCTTACGCGTTCGTCGTCTTCGTCATGATACTCAAACAGCCGGACTTCGGTTCGGCGATGATAATTTTTCTGTTGTGGCTCGGTATGGCGTTAATGTCGGGAATTTCCAAAAAACATCTTTTGGCGGTATTTTTAATGGGAGCGATTTCTTTCGGCGGCC
>JAGXAA010000054.1 GCA_018971765.1 Patescibacteria group bacterium | reverse complement strand
TCCTTTCTTTCCTCCCCCGACTTTTCTTTGTCGATTCGGTTTGTGTCTTTGTTCGTCCAGATAGGCTTTTTCAAAGGATGGAATCAAATTAGCGAATTCCTGATAGCTTAACCCCGTCAAGGCTTTCATCGCTCTGGGGTCGCGAGAGATTTTTTGGATGTTCATGCCGATATTGTATCAAAAAAGTCTATATGGCAACAGGTCTAATCAAGTTATCAAGATAACCCTCGAGTAGTTTGTCGAGCTTGTCTTGAACAACAACCATTTTTTGATTTATCTCTTGGACAAAAGCGTCCACTGATTGGGCTTGTTTCTTTTCTTCGTTATCAAGATACTCCAGCATTTCTTTTGCCCAATCAGCAGGCAAAGCAATTGTTTGCGATTTTTCAAAAAGTTGCCGCGCGAGTTCTTGCTCTTGGATATATTTCGCGGCGCAATGGCCTTGTTTTCTCGTGCATCTGTAATAGCGATAAAGTCCGCCGTTCCCTTTGGCGTATTGAGCCGTGAACATTGCGCCGCAAGAGCAGCGAAATAATCCGCAAAATGGGAAACCGTGTTTTTGTCTTGTCTTGCGCGGCTTGCCTCTTTCTTTTAAAACTTCTTGTACTTTCGCAAACAATTGCTTTGTGATGAGCGGCTGATACGAACCCTCAAACGGCTCGTCCTTCCAGCGCATAACACCAATATACAACTCATTCGTTAAAAGATTGTAAATTGAGGAGTTGGAACGCGGCTTGCCGTTTGAGCTTTTTATGCCAAACTCGGCGAGGCGATAACTAATAGCGGTTAATCCATATTTTCCGGTTGAAAATTCCTCAAAAATATTTTTCACGATATCGGCTTCTTTTGGCTTGGGCACGATATTTCGCAAGCGGTGGTCATAAATATATCCCAAGGGTTTTTGTCCGGGCCATTCGCCTCGCCGCAGTTTGGCTTTATTCCCTCGCCGAACATTCTCGGACAGATTGTCCACATAATATTTCGCGTTGGATAAAGCGATTGAAAGAAAAAATTTACCGCTTGGCGTATTTTCAAACGCGAAAGTCGGAAATTTCAATCCCGTTAATTTTCCGGTATCCAAAAAGTAAATGAGCCGGCCGCCATCAACCGAATTTCTGGACAATCTGTCCGGAGCCCACGCCAAAATACCGATTGAATAAGGAAGACCTCCCTCAATTTTGCCGAGCATTTCGCTAAAAACTTCTCTACCCGGAACTTTGGCAGTTTTCTTTTCAATAAAAGTTTCCACTATTTCCAAACTTTCGCGCTCGGCAAATTCTTTTGCCTCGCTCAGCTGTGCTTCCAAACTTAAAACTTGGCGGTCTTCCTCATCGGTAGATTTGCGAATGTAGAGAAAATATTTTGTTGGTTGTGATGTATCGTTGTTCATAGTATTTTGGCGTTAGTTAATAATGTTCGGCGAGGGATTGAAAAATCGCCTCAATTCCGCCTTTGGCGGAATACTTGGTGAGAAATTGGAAATGAAAGTTTTTGAACTTTCATATTTTCAAAAATTTTCATACAAAACTTCGTTTTGACGAACCGCCTCATTTCCGAAAAAATCGCGTCTTGGGATTTCGTCCCGCCGTTTGATTTTACGGCTTCATTCCTTGCGAGCCGCGCCCGCAGGCGCGGCGAGCAAACCTCTCTTTCCGTTTCCAAAAATTTGCAAAATTCTGTTTGGTGGACTATAATTGAAAATGCGCGAACCTTTTTTGACTGCCCGTCCGAAGTTTCTGAACGAAGGCGGGAGCGAAACGCCGCAGGCGTTTCGCAAAATCCCAAACCGCTCGGGCGGGGCGGGAAAGAAAGGGGTCAAAGGGGAAAGGAATCCCCGCCCCGCTCTCGCTTTCCGCGCTTCGCGCGCCGACGGCTTAAAAAATGGCTGAAATAGGCCGTTTTTTGTTTGGTTTTTTGATATTGGCTTAATTTTACCCTAACTCTTGACAAACTCATAATAATTTGCTATACAAAACTTTCAATTGAAAATCCTAAATTCACCCCAGAAGTGCAATTTTTTCTCTGACTTTTTTTAATTACTTTTAATAAATAAGTTATTCTCTCTCATTACCTCAATCGGTTTTTTGTAACCTAAAATCTTCCTTGGTTTGTCGTTGAGAATCCTTTCAACCATTCTAACATACTTGACGGAGTAATTTCCAATATCGGAGCCCTTCGGGATAAACACTCTGATCATTTTGTTGGCGTTTTCTATGCCTCCTTTTTGCCACGAAGAGTATGGATCGCAGAAATATGTTTCAATATTAAGTTCCTCGTATTTTATCGTCTCAATGCCATTGTCAAAGGTGAAGCTGCCGACATTCAACCCTTTTTTCATTTGAATGATCGCTTTGTTGAACAGAGCGGGTTTTAAAGAATCAATTTTGCTCATTTTTAAATATCTCGCCTTTCTTTCGTAAATCACAGTGAGCGCTTTTTTGCTCGCCGTCTTCTTTGCCGACACGACAGTGTCTCCCTCGTAGTGCCCGTATTCGGCTTTTTCGCTAATTTCTTTCGGTCTCAGTTCTATGCCTTTTCTGTTGGGAATCAAGGTTCTTTTTGTTTTCTTGCTTCCTTGTTTCTTTGGCTTGTATTGCTTGGAATAAAGTTTTGGACAATATCTTTGTCCCCATACGTTATACAGCCATTCGTAGATAGCCGTCTTGCTCGCGTAAAACGGCTGTTTTTCCAACTTCATTCTTCCTGAGATTTCATCGGGAGACCAATGCCTGTTCAGTCTTCGGATTATCCATTGTCTTAAAGGTTTGTTTTCGTTGATTTTCTTTCCTTGATACTTTGAATACTTTCTTCTCACATACGCTTTCTGTTGGGCTACAGGGGCGGAATACGGACCGTCTCTTTTTCCTTTCTTGGT
Source organism: Patescibacteria group bacterium (assembly GCA_018971765.1). Lineage (GTDB taxonomy): Bacteria > Patescibacteriota > Minisyncoccia > Phycocordibacterales > GWA1-40-21 > GWA1-40-21. The sequence goes on along the minus strand of JAGXAA010000054.1, from coordinate 3,287 downwards.
TCTTTTCTTTCTTCTGTTTCTTTTAATCTCCCTTGAAACCGTGCCGGGGTTTACGCCGATGATTTTCGCTATTTCGTTTTGTTTGACTCTGGAATCTTTCATGCTTTGGATTCTGTCTCGGTCGCTTTGCGTTAAGTGATGATAGCCAGTTTTATGGTGAGCCTGTTGAACCATTTTGTTGTGTTTTTTCATGACTTAATTTTAGTCTGAAAAAATTGCACTTCAAAACGGAATTCAAGAAATGAGGTTAAATTCATTTTTAATTGTTTAAATAGCTCTTTGATAAGACGAAAATTAGCGGAAAATTCCATTTTAACTCATCGTGATTAGCACTTTGGGTATCAAAATATTTTGGTATTCAGTGTGTTACTCACGGTGAGTGGCAACCGGCCGCGGTACTGTGGCAAACCCCCTGAGACACTCTGAACCGGAAACGGCAGAGAAATGGATAAAGGGATTCTCGTCGCGCGGACCTCCTGCAGCGGCGAGAGAAAAAGGAGGATTGCAATGAACAGTCTGAATGAAGTAGTCCGGAGTTTTTTGAAAAGGAAGGCCGGGTTTGACGATCTGCGTCAATCCTTGGCCGAGCTGGAGAGGAGCGAAAGCTACACAATCGCTTTCTCCAAGCGGTTCACGAGCCCGGTCATGGGCTGGCCGTTTCCGATGTCTTCGGATGTTGAACGGTCAAGCCCCGGCCATGTCGGCGGAGTCCGCGCCTGGATTCGGCTCCAGATGAGCATTAAGGAATCTGAAGCGCTTCTGCGCTACGCTTCCAAAAAGGTTCAGTATTGCCGAGTTGAATTGCTCGGCGAGGGAACCGAAGTCATTGGCCGCGAAGCCCACGACATGACATCCGCCAAGGGCTTCCATACGCCGCGACCCGGAATGCCAATCGGCGACGACATCCCCGCCATCACGGTGGCGGATGTAGCCAAGTGGCTTCAGGAGACCTATTTAGGTTTAGGTCGGGCCGAAGTGGAACTCGCGGTTGACCTCGGCTTTGCCGAAACCGAGCAGGCGGCCATCAATGGTCACAAACTGCTTAAAGTCGCAATCGGCGAGCAGGCCTATCTCTTGCCCGATCCGGCCAAGCCGGACAAGACCACTGACAAGGCCGTCCGCTATCTCTGGGATACATTCTCTGGGAAAGCGGAAAAGGCCGACCAGTTGTGGTCGCACGCCGAGATGGTAACAAACGAAGGAGAGGTTGCGGTTAACACTTCTTACTTCGCAGGAGACAAGGAACCGAAGCGGCTCATCCGCACCAAGTTCCCGGGTCTTCTGGCCGTAGAGGTTTTTCATCCTCATGGCCGCTACCTCTGGTTTGCGACCGACGAGAGCTTTGACGCCACTGGCTCAGGCTATACCAGCAGTGACATGTACGAAATTGCTGGTACCGGTCAGTATCTTCACAAAGGGTACTACCGCAACAACCTGCCCGGCGAGTGGCAGGCCGAGGGTTGGGAATTTGCCCTGAAACTTCATCAAGCGCTCAGTCGAATTGAGCACCTGGAGTTCAGGGTTTCCAGCCCGCGACACTGGAGCACTGGCGGCTTGACTGTGGACTTTTCGGTCGAGCCCAGCTGGCTGCATTATGCAGTTCAGCAACAGTTCGGGTTTGTCCGCGGCGAGATTCCAGCCCGGCTCTGGAGCGATGAGCTTGCCAGTCAAATCACCGAGTTCATCGAGTCCCAAGAGCGCGGTTGCTTGGATTGCGGGGCTGTTATCGAGTCCGAGTTAATTCGTTTGGATAGCCGGCTTTGCCTGGCTCATCTATTCGGAAAGTTCGGGCTTGAAGTCCCTCGCTTCCAGTCAGGGTCGTTTAAGTATAACGACCCTAATCTCAAAAACTGGGATTTCGCGGTTGCCCATGGATTCACCGACCATTACCACCTTTACTCGGGCAACCCGGATGCCTGCCGGCTTCTTGCCTGCGTCAAGCAGGAGCCCTACGATGTTAGCCATCTGTGCGACATCGACTTCTGCGGTCACGGTGGAAACGATGTGGCCGAGGAGAGGAAAAGGATGAAGATCGCTGAAGCTCAAGGGAGCAAGCTAGTTTTCATCCGGACAGCTGAAGCCCTGAAACCCGGCAGTTTCTCGTTCCATTTCTGCCCAAATCCGGGCTATTCAGGAAACACTTGGATAGTGGCCCGGCTCGAGGATGTCTCCGACGAGGCAGTCACCGCTCTTGAAAAAGAGCGAGAGGATTATCTCGAGTGGCAGAATGGCGACCGCGACGATGACAATGTCGCGGCGGAGGAGGCACAAGAAAGCTAATTCTCGTCAGCGCGCCGTGTCGCGTACGTAGGGTTCAACCGAGTTGAGGACACGGCCTCAACTCAAGCACTCATCAAGCCCCAGTGGTTCACCACTTGGGGCTTTCTTCTTTTCTCAAATTTTCTCAAAATTTCAAGGTGCGATCATGCACAAGTTCAGATACATATGAGACTTTTAATTAAGTCTTAATATGCGCCAATTCAACAAACTCAGAGGAACCAAAGGATTCATAACAATGCGGGAAAGAGTGATAAGGTTTCGGCATATGATTACCGAACAAGCAAAACAAAGGTGCCGCATCCTCTCTTTCTGGGACAAATACGGGGATACGGCAACCAAAGAAGCGTTCAAAGTGTCCCGTCCCACTCTCTTTAGGCGGCAGAAGGCCATAAAAGAAGGAAATGGCAGACTGGAATCTCTAAATCCCAAGAGCCGAGCTCCCAAAGTAAAAAGAAAAAGGGTTGTTCCGGACGCAGTCAATGACTTCATCGTCAAGGAAAGGAAATTTGACCCCAATCTGCCCAAAGACAAACTGGCCGTCTTGATGAAAGAAGACGGCATAGCCGACCTTTCCGCCTCAACGGTGGGAAGAATGCTGAATGACTTAAAGAAACAAGGAGCGCTTCCTCACAAAACGAAACTCTCTCTTTACGGGAAGACGGGCAAGCTGATTGAACGGAAACCGAAGAAAATCAAGAAGAAACTCCGCTCCTATGGACACACCGGCGGATTGGCCAAAGCGGACACAATCGTCAGGTCTGCAAACGGCATTAAACGATATGTTGTCACCGCCATAGACAAAGAATCCAAATTTTCGTTCGCTTACGCCTACAAATCGCATTCATCGGCGCAGACTGTTGATTTTATGAAAAAATTTCAATCTGTCGCTCCTATGTCTCTAACCCACGTTCAGACGGACAATGGAAGCGAATTTGCCAAACATTTTGAAATCTATTTAAAGAAGAACGGCATTGTGCACTTTCACACATATCCCTATTGTCCAAAAA
>JAGXAA010000053.1 GCA_018971765.1 Patescibacteria group bacterium | reverse complement strand
AACCGCATTTGACGCATATGTGAACAATCGTATTTTCGGCGCTCTCAAGAAAGATGCCCGTAGGTTTCATCGTTCCTCCGCGCTTCTCTTCTCTGTCGCCAGGATTCACATCAACATACCTGCTCCAGAGGCATTTCGGACAATGATTGGTGTAGCCGTCGCCCTTCACGCCAGTTCCGCAGTTTTTACAAACGAAATCTTCTATTTTTCTCTGAAATTTTTTCACCGCTTATTTTTTCCGTTCAGATTTTTGATAATCTTGATGAACGAAATCGTCATTTTTGATCTTTTTCAAATTCTCATAAATCAAGAACAAATAAATCGTAGCCATCGGAGACATCAGCGCGTAACCGAAATAAAAATAAATTTCCCGAATAGCGGGAATGGGCGTGAACACTTCCAGCGTATTAAATAAGTGCAAAAACAAATAAGCAATCGTCCCGATGAATAAAAACCGCCAAAACACCCCCCGCCAATTTCCTCTGGCGTAATTTTTGCTTGTCATTAAAGCCGACCAGCCTTTTTTATTTTCAGAAATAAACACGAATGACGCCAAACCGAACCACACCAAGAAAATCAGACCCGGAACAAGAAAGAAGAAAAGTCCGACGGAAATAATAATACCCGACAAAAAAGAAACCCAGAAATATGAAATTATTTTGTCCCAACCCCGTCGATAAGATTCCTTAAGGCCGATATTTTCTTTTCTGTCTTTGATGGCGCAAAGCAAAGCCGTCTGGCCCCATACTTGAATCACGATAACGGCTAAAGTTAAGGCGCCGGATAAAATTAACATTTCCAAGCCAAGCGAATTGAGAGACGGCGATTTTAAAAGCAACAAGCTCGTCGACGCGGAAATGGAATAAGTTAATGCCGTTGAGGCAAGCATGGGCAGAATTATAATGCCGAAAAATATCCAAAAACTTTTCTTGTATATTTCCCAAGCTTGGTCCAATAAAACTTTCGCGTTTAATAGCATAATTTGATAATTGATTTCAGTTTGATAATATCAGAAAACTTTGAATTACGAAACTCGGCGAGCGGGTGTCGTTTCAAGGGGGTTTCGAGCGCGACGGCGCGAGAACTTCAGGATTTTTCAAGCTTAGAAAAATCCGTACCCTTGAAACGACACCACCCGAGCGGAGAGTTTCGTAGTTCAAAGAGAAAATATAAACATCAACAATTCTGTCTAAAAAATAGAGGCGTCATCACAACCGAATGACGCCTCTTGAAAAAACATTTTGGAAACTCAAGACTTAGAGAAAGTTGCTCTGCATTCTTTCTATGTTCGTACAATCATCATCACGAACATAATTAAACTTAAAACCTCCATTAAAATGATTCAAAATATTGCGGACATCAGAATCGCTTATTGGCGGCACTTCTCCAAGACCAAAGTTTTCCGAAGAATATCGCTTAAAACTCCTATCCCCGCTTTCTTCTTTCTTCTTCATCCCCACCATTCTCCTTTCAAATTTCAAAAAGTCACAAAAATAAATGATTGAACCTGTTTTATTTTCCCACAAAATGACTAACATTTGCGCAGTAAATGATTGCTTTCTTGAACCTTCCAAGATCAAGTCCGAAATCACCACGAGCAAGGATGTCTAAAAATTTCACGAATTTATCTACGGGCATGCGTATTTCCTTACTTCTTCTCTTCCCCCTGTTATAATCCTTGAAAAACCTTTTTCTCTTGCGCAATACGCTGTTTCTGTTGTAAAACCGCAAGAAATTGTCTTTATCCATAATGCCCGTAAACTGATTAAAGGTGATTTCGTCGCCGATAAGCTTGCGCAACAAAATCTTTATCTCGGAAAGATTCTTATCATTGTCAGTAATGGTAATGACGGATCGATTTTTATTATTCAATTTCCTATTCTCCTTATATTTGGTTTGTGATAATTTAACTGTTTAAAGTGCTTATGTCTGACGCAATCTTAAAACAAAAACGACAAAAAATCAACCTCCAGACGCAATTAAACCTTGGATTACGAAACTTTTACTCTTTTACTCGGCGAGTTTCATAATTCACAGAATTAGATCCATTATCTAAAAAATGAATTGGTCGGGGTGCCGGGATTCGAACCCGGAGTCGCTTGTTCCCAAAACAAGAATGTTAGCCGTTACACCACACCCCGCGGCAACTTTCCAAGCTTATCACAACGAATTCAGATTCGCCAATAAAAGCGGTATTTGCGGGGTAAATGCCGCTTTTTTTATCTTTTCATCTCTCCCGCAACCTTCCGCAATTCCCCCCAATTATCGCCTAGAGACACATCAACCGCGCAGACAACCCCTCTCGTCTCTTCCAAAGAAATTACGCTCTCCATTATTTTTTTAATTTTCGGAGGGACTTTTTTCACCAGACTGTCTTTGATTTCAAAAAGCAATTCGTCGTGAACTTGAAGAAGAAGGCGGACATCTTCAGCAAGATTCTCATTTCTCAAATATTCATCAACTTTAATCATCGCGAGCTTCACGATGTCCGCCCCCGTGCCTTGAAGCGGAGCGTTGATCGCCATTCTTTCCGCCCCCGCGCGAATGTACGGAAGCGGCGAATTGAGCCCTTCAAAATACCTCCTTCTGCCGAAAAAAGTTTCGGTGTAGCCTTTTTTGTAAGTTTCATTTTTCACTTTTTCCAGATACTCGGCAAGACCTGAGAATTTTTTGAAATATTCATTGTAAAATTTCTGGGCGCTTTCTCGGTCAGCGCCAAGATTTTGCTTCAGCGAGTTTATCCCCATTCCGTAAATTATGCCGAAATTTATCACCTTCGCTTGTCTTCGCATTTCTTTGTCCACCTTATCAGAAGAGACTCCAAAGACCTCCGAGGCGACGGCGGTGTGGACATCTTCTCCTTTTCGGAAAATTTCCACCAGTTTCTCATCGCCCGAAAGAAAAGCGGCGATGCGAAGTTCCATCTGCGAATAATCAAAAGCGACAAGCTTGAAGCCCTTATCGGCGACGAAAGATTTTCTTATGTTTCTTCCCAATTCCGATTTGTTCGGTATGTTTTGCAAATTTGGATTTTGCGACGACATCCTGCCGGTCGTCGTTCCCGCCTGCAAAAAACTGGCGTGAAGTCTGCCGTCTTCGCCGAACATTTCGGGAATATTGTCAATGTAAGTCGTCAATAATTTTTGCAATTCGCGGTATTCAAGAATAAGCGGAATTATCGGATGAAGATCGCGCATCTTTTCCAGCTCGGACTCTTTGGTGGAAAGCGCCCCGCCCCCCGTCTTCTTGTGATTTTTCGTCTTGAGTCCCATTTTCACGAAAAGCGTTTCCCCCAGCTGTTTCGGCGAATTCACATTGAATTTCTCTCCCGCGTAATCCGCTATCTTTTTTTTAATGGCATCTAATTCCTTGTGATATTCCGCCGAAAGTTTTTTCATCCTAGGAACATCGATTTTCACTCCTCTTTTCTCCATTTGCCCAATAATCGGAATAAGCGGTTTTTCTATTTTTTCAAGAATTTTTTTAAGCCCCTGTTTTTCTATTTCGCCCAATACGACTGCCTTCGCTTCGGCAAAAGTTTTTTTATTGGCGTAATTTAAAATATCGTCCAGCGTCGGACTGGTAATGTTGGAATTAAGAAGCCAAAGTCCTATGGAAACTTCTTTCATTTCATCTTCGGGAATTTCGGACATCACGGTCCCTGACTCGCCTTTATCTTCATTTTTACCGCCCCGCGCGGCTATCCCGTCTCCGGAAAATCCTGAAAGCGCGTCTTTCAACCTTGCTCCAAGCGTTCTGAAGTCAAGCTCGTTCCAAAGCCGCTCGATTTTTTCGGAATCCGCCGACTCGCTCCATTTTTTCGACGGCAAGATGAAATCTATCGGCGCGTCGCGCCTTATCGTCCCCAAGATTTTTGAAAAGTCGGCTTCTTCTTCGCCTTCTTCCAAAAGTCCGACGATTCTGTCTTTGAAACCGGTTTTTTTGAAAGCTTCTTTGTTATCCTTTAGCGTCTTGTAAATATTTTCAATCGTCCCGAATTTCCGGATAAGAAGAGTGGCGGTCTTTTCTCCAATGCCTTTAATGCCGATGATATTGTCAGACGGATCGCCGCGCAGTCCTTTGTAATCGACTAAAAGTTTCGGCTCAAATCCAAACCTCTCCCGCACCGCTTTCTCATCATAAATAATCGTGTCATTTATCCCCTTTTTCAGAGTGTAAACTTGAACTTTTTTATCTTTTACGAGCTGAAGCGTGTCCATATCGCCGGAGGCGATGATAATGTCGGTATCTTTATCGTCTTTGAGTTTTTCCACTACAGTGCCGATGATATCGTCCGCCTCGAATCCTTCTTTGTCGTAAATCGGAATGGAAAAAGCTTCAAAAATATCTCTGGATCTTTTCAGTTGCGAGATAAGCTCCGGCTCGGCTTTGACTCTCCCCGCCTTGTATTCTTTGTAAGCTTCGTGCCTGTGAGTCGGCTTCGGCAAATCGTAGCAAGCGATAAGATAGTCCGGTTTCAAGTCCTTGATAATTTTCAAAAGCATCGCCGAGAGCCCGTATAGCGCGCCGGTCGGCTCGCCGCGGCTCGAAACAAAATCCGCCGGCAAAGCGTGATAAGCGCGATGAATGATGGCGTGCGCGTCCAAGAGGATCAGCTTTTTCTTCAATTCTTTCGCGGTTTTTTCCACACCTGAATTTTAGCACAAAAACAAAAAAGCAGATGGCGTTCGTAACCATTCTGCTTTTTATGACATGTAGTTTAGCATTGGCATTCCTCTTCGCGCTTGTTATTTTTGTAAAATTTTTTTATCATTGCTGAAAAGATTTTTGCGGCTTTGCTTATCTGAATTATTTCCGCCGTGCTGAATGATTTCAGCACCTGTTTTCCTCTGGAGACAAAGCTTGGCAAAATGCGGCAATCTCCTCCTTGCGTTTCAACAACCATTTCATTTCTGATAATTCTTTCAGCAACGACATCTACCATATCGCGGCAATGCGAATAAATGTCTTTCCCGCTAAAAATATAATCTGAAAAAAGTTCCGGAAACATTTTTGATAATTCAAAAAATTTTTCATACAAGAAGTCTTTATCCGATGGAATTTTATTGCCTTTGCCCTGTAGACAACAAATAACAAATACTGGGTCGGATGGAGCGACTCGTTCATTGAACATCTTCAATCCTCCTAAAAAATATTTGTAAGTATAAAGAACAATTTAATCTAAAAAATATCAAATTAAACGCCCGTTTGCAACCCGCGCAACTTGGGAGTTGAGCTCCCAAGTTCTGCCGTTTAAAAATCCGCTCCCTTGAAAAAGAATGATTTAAGTTTTTCTTTGGCGGTAAGTTCCTTGAAAAATTCAACAAGATCTATTTTCCTACTCCTACGGTAATAATGCCGTCAGAACCGTTTCCGTAATGAAAATAAGATCCGTCGGGCGCCGTAACTCCGTCCGAATTTTCTATGAGTGGATTCGGAAAATTTTCTAAAGAATATACAAGCAGATACCACTGCTTATCTCCACCATATCCACGCGAAAAATAGTAATAAGCGCCTCGTGGCCAATTATTTTGATTGATCGGGTCTATTGGATCCGACGCGATGAAAGCAGAAAGATTGGTGGCACTGTCCCTAAGCCAGCGTCCACCTGAAAGACACTCTACACTATTTGACCAGCTACTATTAGGCACTGTGGCTCCGCACTCTCCAGATCCTGGATATTGGCCGTATTTATCATAATATAATGCTAGAGCAGTTTGGATTTGTCGGACTTCCGAAATGCGTTTTGCATCTCTCGCTTTTGTCCGAGCGGTATTTAGACTCGCCAATACAACACTGGATAAAATACCGATGATGGCAATAACCACTAAAAGTTCAATAAGTGTAAATCCGCGTTCTTTATTTATTGCTCGGTTAGTTGTCATAGTCGAAAATTAAGGTCTCCACCCTGCGGCAGGCATAGGGGGGATTATTTTTTCATTATACGATGAGGAACCACTGCCAAAAAATAAAAACATTGAAACAATAATCGCCGCGACGACAAACCCCAGCAAAACGAAACTCGCCTGCTTGCCGTCTTTAATCAATCCGCCGGAATATTTAATAACCCACTGAATGATTTTTGGCGTTGGCGTTTGAAAAGATCGGGTAAATCGCGGAAACTCCTCGCCCTCAAACACTACTTTCGACGGTTCGTTGTCGTAATCCATAATTTTATGAAAATTTGGTTGCGGA
>JAGXAA010000101.1 GCA_018971765.1 Patescibacteria group bacterium | reverse complement strand
TAGGCTTTTTCAAAGGATGGAATCAAATTAGCGAATTCCTGATAGCTTAACCCCGTCAAGGCTTTCATCGCTCTGGGGTCGCGAGAGAGTTTTTGGATGTTCATGCCGATATTGTATCAAAAAAGTCTATATGGCAACAGGTCTATTGTTAAACTGTAAAATTAAATTCCTTTCGTTCTCGCCATGTCATGCAAAGCTGCTAGGCCGGCGAGAAGAGTCAGTTGTTGTATCGCATTGTCCACATTATGGCAACTGAATTTATACCCCCTGTCAGGGGCTAATTCATCCCAAACTTCAGGGTGTATTCCGCAGGCATCCCCCGGGCAGTCCATGATCAATCTCCCGCCTTGAAGATTAACGCGAAAATCAAAGTCATCGAAAAATTTATTGGGGTTATTCATTTTGCTCCACGCGTTGATCATGGTCGCTTTTGCCCTAACTTCTGCCGGTTTTCTAAATAAGTCTGTTCTGAGAAAGCTCGCGAACACAGGACTAAACACTCCCGACATAGAGCCGCCATGCCCTTGACTGTCAAATCTTGTCACAGTCTGAACAGTCAATAGCTGTTTCTTGACTAATGAGGACATAAAGTTTTCCGCCCAAAATATAAACCTAAAAAGAACGCTTAGACTCGCCGATATCGCGATAACATCCTGCCATTGATAAACATGGGGCTTGCCAGAGCCCCAGCAAAATAAGCATTTTCTTTCAAGATTTTTGTCTTGTCCCGTTCCATCGCAATAAGGGCAATCTTTCTCTTCCTCTACCACAACTAACGGCAACTTCGCTTCAAGCTCATAGAATCCAAACTGCCTTGTATTTTTAAGAAGCTTACTGAATCCCAAATCTTGTTTACTGAAGTCCCCTTCAAATGTTTTAAATTTAAATGTTTCAATAAAATCTGTAACAATTGGGTCATTTGGGGGAATATTTCCTTTTTTCGCGATAAATTCTTCATGTATCCTCAACTTTAATATACCATTATCATCCAAGCCCATGTTGTTATAAGATAATTCATACCAACAAGGAATGTTTTCTTCAATGAGCGATATTGTCGCCATAATCATTTCTCCTTTTTAAAATTTCAAAAAACACAAGAGACCTAACCCAATTTTTACCCAAAACTAAAATTTTTGCAAGAAAAAAGTCATCTTAATTTTGCGATAGGGGAAATAGCGCAGGATTCTAGAAAATTGATAAATTGTGATT
>JAGXAA010000052.1 GCA_018971765.1 Patescibacteria group bacterium | reverse complement strand
ACGACTTACTCCCTGTCATCGAACTTACCGTAGGTCGCCGCGAGGGCGAACTTCGGGTACTTCCGACTCCCTTGAGTTGACGGGCGGTGAGTACAAGACTTGAGAACGTATTCACCACAGTATAGCTGACCTGTGATTACTAGCGATTCCAGCTTCATGAGGTCGAGTTGCAGACCTCAATCCGAACTTGGGCCGCTTTTATAAGGATTTGCTCCGCCTTTCGGCATTGCGTCCCGTTGTAACGGCCATTGTATCACGTGTGTAGCCCAGGGTATCAGAGGGACATGCTGACCTGGCGTCATCCTCGCCTTCCTCTCCCCCACCAGTTTTCGAACAATTTCTATCTTTGTCCAAAACCGTTCGCGCAATTTCTAAAATTAAACAAGTTTGATTAATTTCAAAAACTGGTGGGGGAGCAGTCTCGCCTGACACTTATAACAGGCAACGAGGGTTGCGTTCGTTACCCCACTTAAGGGAACAATTCAAACCACGAACTGACGACGGCCATGCATCACCTGTCTAACCGTCCTTGTGAGACGGCTGACGTTTCCGCCGGCCTTCGATTAGATTTCTAACCCTGGTAAGGTTCTTCGTTTACCATCGAATTAAACCACATGATCCACCGCTTGTGCAAGTCCCCGTCTATTCCTTTGAGTTTTAGCCTTGCGGCCGTACTACCCAGGCGCTTCTCTTAACGCGTTAGCTTCGCCTCTCAGAGGGTCGATACTCCGAAAAGCCAGAGAAGATAGTTTAGGGCGTGGACTACTGGGGTATCTAATCCCATTCGCTACCCACGCTTTCATGTTTCAGCGTCAGGAATGCTCCAGTCTATTGCCTTCGCTTTTGGTGTTCCCCATGATATCAACAGATTTCACCCCTACACCATGAGTTCCATAGACCCCTCGCACCCTCAAGTCTTGCCGTTTCCTTTGCATTTTCCCGGTTAAGCCGAGAGACTTAACAAAAGACTAACAAAACCGCCTGCACATCCTTTACGCCCAATGATTCCGGATAACGCTCGGGGCACTCGTATTACCGCTGCTGCTGGCACGAGTTTTGCAACCCCTTATTCATGAGGTAACGTCAATAAACTTCCTCCCTCATAAAAGATTTTTACATCCCTAAGGACTTCATCAATCACGCGGCGTCGCTCCGTCAGGCTTTCGCCCATTGCGGAAGATTCTCGACTGCGGCCACCCGTAGGTGTATGGACCGTGTCTCAGTTCCATCGGTGGGGGTCAGCCTCTCAGCTCCCCTAGACGTCATAGCCTTGGTAGGCCATTACCCTACCAACTAGCTGATATCGAGCAGGCCGATCAAGAAGCGATAAATCTTTACCCCGTAGGGACTATCAAGTATTAACCCGCCTTTCGGCGGACTATTCCTGACTTCTCGGTTCGTACCTGCTTATTACTACCTCGTTCGCCACTCCCCTCACCAATTTTGTTCTCTAGAAATTTCTAAAGCTCAAAATTGGTGAGAGGCGTTCGACTTGCATGCCTTACCCACGCCGCCAGCGTTCATCCTGAGCTAGGATCAAACTCTAATATAAATTGTTTGCTTTAATTTTTTATTTGCCGAAGCGAATAAAAAATCCAGTGAACAAAGTTGAACGGAACAAAACAAAGGATGCTAATCATTTACTTTATTCCAGACTGCTTAATCCCAACCACTTTTTTAAGTTGAATCATTATTCCGCCTGTTTTATTTTGACTAGCGAGCGGAGTCGCGTCCCGATTCTTATCGAGGACATGACCCGCGAGTCGAAGTCAAAATATAAGGGTTGAATACCCCTTATATAAAAATGGCGGACAAAAAAATATTTTGGACTTGCACGTATAATTTGTAAATACGTTCAATTATTATTTCAAAGAGCACTTCCTTGAAAATTCAAGGATTTAGACATTATATATATATTCATTTGAGAGTCAATAGCAATTAGTTTGTAGTGGCTAGGTTATAGGTGTTAGGTTTAGAGAAAAGAAATTAGGAATTATAAACACATAGATCCTATTCCCTAAAACCTAGAAACTAGTCACTAGAACCTAATCACTATTTTTTCTGCTCTGCCATTTTTCGAGAGTGACGAGAAGAGGAGAGCCAAGAAAGATTGAGGAATATGTTCCGGCAGTGATTCCCACGATTAGAGCGAGAGAGAAATGTCTCGTTGATTCGGCGCCGAATATGTAAAGAGCGGCAAGAGCCAAGATGGTCGTAAGAGATGTGTTGATTGATCTCACGAATGTTTGACTGACGCTCTGGCCGACAATTTTATCAAATGAATTTTTTTCTCTGTGCCCCTTAGATAGATTAAGATTTTCCCTGACTCTGTCAAAGACAACGATCGTGTCATGAACCGAAAAACCCAAGACCACCAAAAGCGCCGTCACGAAAAGAGTGTCCACCTCATAACCGTAATAATGCCCGAGGACGGCAAAGACTCCCGTAGGAACAAGCACATCATGCAAGAGAGCTATAATTGCCACGAAGCCGTATTTCCAAGAAGAGACCGGTTCCGAGACTTTTCTGAAAGCGAACGAAATGAAGATAACGATGCAGAAGATGACTATGAAAAGAGAAATCATCGATTTTGTGGCGGCTTCTTTGCCGAGAATCGGGCCGACGGAATTGAATCTTTTGATTTCAATTTTTTTGGCATTTTTAAGCGAGAAAGATTCTTGAACCAAGGGCCTCTCCGCGTCGTTTATCATTCTGCTCCTCAAGATGAAGCCGTCGCCGCCGGCGGGCTGTAGCGAATAAGCGCCCAGAGAAAGCTTGTCTAAATTTACCTTCACCGCGTCGATTTCCGGTCTGCCCTCGGGATAGGAGACTTCGACAATCGCTCCACCTTTGAAATCTATTCCTAAATTAAGCCCCCAAACAAGAAGAGCCGCGACAGACATCGCTATTAAAATTCCCGACAAGGCGTAAAATATTTTTCTGTATTTGATTATAAACATTGTTTAGGTTATAGGTGATAGGTTTTAGGTCTTAGGTTCGGGATTAAGAAATTGATTTTTTCCCTACAACCTACTGCCTAATACCTACAACCTAATTTATTATTCCGCTGCTGAATAAAAATCTTGCCAACCTTCCTTCTCCCCTGTTCTTAACGGCAAAGAGGAAAGTTCTTGAAACCGTAATCGCGGTGAACATACTTACGCCGACACCGATTCCAAAGACAAGAGCGAAGCCCTTTACGATCGAATTGCTGGAAAAGATAAATAGGACGATAGCCGTGATGATGCTTGAAATGTTGCTGTCGCGAATGGAAAGCCAGGCTCGGCCAAAACCGTCTTTCATGGATTCTTCAAGTCCTCTTCCTTTTTTCAATTCTTCTTTCATCCTTTCAAAAATGAGTATGTTTGCGTCAACCGCCATACCGACGGAGAGAATAAAACCGGCAATTCCCGCCGAGCTCATTGTCACTGGAATTATTTTATAAAGGGCGAGGTTGATGGCGACATAAGCGGACAGAGACAAGACCGCGATAAGTCCTGATAGTCTGTACCAAATGACAAGAAACAGAGCGATAATGATAAAAGCGTAAATTCCCGCTTTCATTCCGGCATTCAACGCTTCCGCGCCCAAGGACGCGCCGACCGTCTGCGTAGACACTCCTTCAATCGGCATGGGAAGAGCGCCAAGATTGAGATTGGCGACAAGATCTCTCGCTTCTTTCAATCCATTTTGACCGGTGAATCCTCCTGAAATAGTCGCTCGTCCGCCTCTTATTTCTTCCCTGATTACCGGGCGAGATATAAGATTTCCATCCAAGAATATGGCCAGAGTTTGCCCGACATTTTCTTTGGTGATTTTATCAAACAGCGCTTCTCCTTCGCTGTTGAATTGAAGCGCCACCATCGGCTCGTTCAAAGTATTGCCGAATTCAAGCGAGGAATTTTTAAGCAATCTTCCCGTAAGTCCAGTGTCCGTGAAAAGTTCCTCAACGGTCTTCTTTTTTATTTCTTCCGGAGTCATTTTGGAAACTTCCGGCTTGATTAGCTTGAATTCCAAAAGCGGGGTTTTACCTATTCTCTCCTTCGCCTCGCTGACATCGGTAATGCCGGGCAAATCGACAATAAGCCGATTTTCTTGATTGTTTCCAAGAATTCCGACCTTCTCCACTTGAACGATTTGCTCGCCCACGCCGAAAGGATTGACCCTTCTTTCTATCACATCGCGAAGCGCCGTCATTCTGTCTTTAATGTCTTGAGGCGCGACTTTTGATGTGTCAGCTCTGTATATGAGCTCTGTTCCGCCATTTAAATCTAGTCCCAATTTAAACTTAAGAGAAGAATCTTTATTCTCAGTTGAATAAACAAAATAGCCGATTCCAACTGAGATCAATATCAGCGCCAAAGCCCATATTCTGTATTTAAACATACGGTTTAGTATATATACTTTTTGATTGTTGGCAATACTTTTAGAAAAGATTTAAAATAAACTTCTTTGAATTACGAAACGGAAAAATTAGAAAACTTAAAATCGTTCGATTTCTAAGGTTTTCGTGATTAAATCAAACGCATTGAGCACTGATTGATCTTTGCTACTCGTCATTACAACATGACTTTTTAACTCAACGCACTTATACGCTACCGTCGCGTAATTTTCGCAAGTAATTTCCGGACCGGTAGATATGCCGCCGGGAATACGAACGACATCAATTCCAGCTCCGCCGTCTTTTGATATGGATATGTCTGGGAAACGGCTCCCACCGGGAGTTTTATAATCGCCTTCAATCACAGTAAATCCGACAGGGTATTGAAATTTAAATATCTTTCCGGATTCTTTGGCGATATTATTTGGCGTAATATAAGTTTTAGTTGAAGATATCGCATTAATTTGTTGCATAACCGGTTCTTGTTTTTTTGCTAACGCCAAATATCCCATTACACCCGCAATGGCGACAATCAAAACAATGAAATATGCCGTAAAACCTTTTTTATTCATAGATTGATGATTGTAAATTATTAACACTTTTTACTATATCACACCCCACTTCTTGACAAAAGGGCTTTCAGAGTTTTTAGAACAATTTTCAGATCAAGAAGGAAAGAGTGGTTCTTGATGTAGTAAAGGTCGTAAGAAAGTTTTATTTTCGTTTCTTTGCTTCCCGCGTCAAATTTGGGCGGAGTGCTGTGGTAAAGTTGCGCCCAGCCTGAAAGTCCCGGCTTGATGAGATGGCGGATATTGTAATAGGAAATTTCTTTTTCGTATAACTTCACGAGAGAAGGCATTTCTGGTCTAGGTCCGACAAGCGACATGTCGCCCTTGAGTACGCTCCAAAGTTGGGGCAATTCATCTATTCTCGTCTTTCTTAAAAAGCTTCCCGCTCTTGTTATTTTCCTTACCTTTTCTTTCTCAGTGACACCGTCATCATTCACGCTCATGCTTCTGAATTTCATAATTTTTATTATCTTGTTATTCCGTCCCACTCTTTCCTGCGAGATGAAAATCGGTCCGCCATCATCAATCTTGATAAGCAAAATTGCAAAAGGATAAAATATTAGCGAAATAATCCCCAACAAGAACGACAGCCCTATATCCGTCCCCCTTTTGAGAGCGTCATAGCCAATCCTCTGAGCGAAAGATATGTTTTCAAGAAACCAGTTGTATTTCAAAAGCGAAAGCGGCATTCGGTCAAAAATATCTTCGTAGATTTTGTGCATGTCCACGAATTTTATTTTGGAAAATATCAGATTGTAGAGATGAGGCAGTATCGGCTCCACTTTTTTGTTTAAAAGGTCAATCACGATAATGGAAATCCCCTCCGCGTATATCCTATCCAATATTTCGCTTTGAAAATCCAGACTGTCAATTTTATCGAGATCGATTGAGGATACGAACTCCAGACTGTAACGATAATTGTTGTTAACTTCGTCTTTGAGATCATGCATTTCTTCCCCGCTTCCTATGAGAATGGCTTTCTCTCTCTCCTTAAATCCGAACAAACTCTCGCCGTAAATCCTCCACGCAAGCACGAGGAAGAAGGAAACAAAAAGATAAATAAAGAGTATCGTTTTCGGAGCGATGCCGAAATACGGAACAAGATAAAAAAACAGGGCGGCTATGACGCTGTTGAATATTTGAGTCTTCAAGATGACATTCGGCAGTTTACTTTTGAGCGTCACCGTGTGTTTTTCGTAAAGACCGGCGATGAAAAAAGAAAAAATCCAAGTCAAAAATATAAAAGAAAAAGGCGTCAAGTGCGCGTAAAATTCAGCCAGCGAGGGAAACCAGCCACTTCTTATGGCAAGAGAAAGCCAAAGAGCAAAGATAAAAATCAATATG
>JAGXAA010000051.1 GCA_018971765.1 Patescibacteria group bacterium | reverse complement strand
TTTTTGTCGGATTCGGCTGGATGTTTATGATTCTTTGGCGGGTTTTGATAATTTTTAGCATCATTGCGCTTGTCAAATGGCTTACAAGCCGACTTCGCGAAGATCGCAATCATAAAAAATCTCCGCTTGAAATCTTAAAGGAACGCTATGCCAAAGGCGAAATTGACAAAAAAGAATTTGAGGAGAAGAAAAAAGATTTGCTGAATTAGCGCTAAAATTATGAATCATACTTGTCATAACCATAATCATAATAATCACACGGATGCGAAAAAATATGGCGGAGATACGGTTTATGCTTGTCCGATGCATCCGGAGATTATAAGCGATAAGTCGGGAATGTGTTCGGAATGCGGAATGGCGCTTGTGCCGATGAGGAAAAAGAAAAGCGGCGGACATTCCGGGCATAAGGAATCGGGAAGTGAAAATTTTGACAAACATTCGGGACACTCCGTGAACATTTTTAGAGCCAAGTTTTGGGTTAGTTTTGCTTTGTCCGTTCCGGTGGTGGCGTATTCCGACATTGCGGAAAAGCTTTTGAATTATACCGCTCCGCGGTTTTTCGGTTCGCAATACATTCCCCTCACTCTCTCTTCTGTTATTTTTTTCTACGGAGGCTCCGTTTTCATTATTTCAGCTTATCGGGAATTGCGGGCAAAACTTCCGGGAATGATGACCTTGATCGCTCTCGCGATTTCGGTGGCGTATTTCTATAGCGTCGCGGTAACTTTTTTGGGCGGAAAAGACGCATTATTCTGGGAACTGGCTACTCTTATCACGATTATGCTTCTCGGACATTGGATTGAAATGCGCGCCGTTTCCGGAGCTCAAAGCGCGCTCAAAGAATTGTCAAAACTTTTGCCGGACACGGCGGAAGTAGCGCGAAACGGCAAAGTGGAAGTTGTCTCTTTGTCGGAAATTAAAAAAGGTGATCTCGTCTTAGTTAAGCCGGGCGGGAGAATCCCCGCGGACGGAAGAGTGAAAGAAGGAATATCGGATGTTGACGAATCAATCGCCACAGGCGAGTCAAAACCGGTTTCAAAAAAAGAGGGCGATGAGATTATTGCCGGCACGATAAACGGCGACGGATCGTTGAAAATTTTGGTGACGAAAATAGGCGAGGAAACTTTTTTGGCGGGCGTAATGCGACTTGTCGCGGAAGCGCATAGTTCAAAATCCCGCTTGCAGATGCTTTCTGACCGCGCCGCTTTTTATTTGACTATTATTGCCGTGGCGACGGGAGGAATCACGCTCGCTACATGGCTCGCGCTCGCCGACTCTGCGTTTGCCGTCAATAGAATGGTCGCGGTGCTTGTCATCGCTTGTCCGCACGCGCTTGGGCTTGCCATACCTCTTGTTGCTTCAATTTCAACGACAAAAGCCGCGCGAAACGGATTTTTAATAAAACAACGGATGGCGCTGGAGGCGGCTCGCAACATCGATGTCGTCCTTTTTGATAAAACGGGTACGCTCACCAAAGGAGAATTGGGCGTGGATTCAATCATTCCGGCATCGGAAACTTCAGAAGAAGAAATTCTTCGCATCGCCGCTTCGGTGGACAAAGAGTCCGAACATCCGATTGCGCTGGCGATTGTGAATGAAGCAAAAAGAAAAAATCTGACTCTTTCATCGGCGGGTAATTTTCAAAGAATTGCCGGCAAAGGCGCCAAAGCGGCAATAGACGGCAGGGAAATTTTTGTCGGAAGCGAGGCGCTCCTTGGCGAACGCAATCTTTTCTTGGACGGCGGCACGCAAAAAAAGATTAGCGAGCTGTCTTCGCAAGGCAAGACGATTATTTTTGTCCTCACTGCGAAAAAAATTATCGGAGCGATCGCGCTTGCCGACATTATCCGCGAAGAATCGCGAGAAGCCATTAAAACATTGCATAATCTCGGAATTAAAACCGCTATGGTTACCGGCGATTCCGAAGATGTGGCGAAATGGGTCGCGAGTAAATTGGATATTGACGAATATTTTGCGCGAGTGCTTCCAGATCAAAAATCAGAAAAAGTGAAACTCTTGCAAGCAAAAAACCAAAAAGTCGCCATGGTCGGAGACGGGGTGAACGACGCGCCGGCGCTTACGCAAGCCGACCTCGGCGTTGCCATCGGCGCCGGCACAAATGTCGCCATTGAGTCCGCCGGAATAATCCTAGTCCGAAACGATCCTCGCGACATCGCGAAAATTATTCGTCTTTCAAAACTCACCTATTCAAAGATGATTCAAAATTTATTCTGGGCGACTGGTTATAACGTGATTGCCATTCCGCTCGCCGCCGGAGTTCTCGCGTCAAAAGGCGTAATGTTGCAGCCCGCGCTCGCGGCGGGCTTTATGTCAGTCAGCACTGTTATAGTGGCGTTGAACGCGCTGTTGTTGCGAAGGAAAAAGATTTAATAAAAAGCGGCAATTAACTATAATTTAACGCAATATTTTTTCTATGATTTTTCGAGAAAATGTTCCACTGTCTGGACTGAACACTTTCAAGACTGGAGGGAGCGCTAAATTTTTTTGCATAGTCGGAACAGTTGATGAACTCAAGAATGCGGTTTGTTTTGTTACAGAAAATAAACTGCCGTTTTTTGTCTTGGGCGGAGGGTCAAACGCTCTATTCAGCGATAGAGTTTTTGAGGGGCTTGTGATAAAGATGGAAATGATGGGGCGCGGAGCGGTAGAGAAAGAAAACGGAACGATTCATCTAAGCGCGGCGGCAGGAGAGAGTTGGGACAAACTGGTGAGTTTAGCGGTGGGTAATAATTTTTATGGAATTGAAAATCTGTCCGGAATCCCGGGAACAGTCGGCGGTGCGGCGGTTCAAAACATCGGCGCCTACGGCGCCGAGGCTGGCGATTCAATAATTGAAGTTGAAATCCTTGATGTGTCGGATATGAAAGTAAAAACACTGAACGTGAAAGAACGCCTTTTTTCTTATCGGGACAGTATTTTCAAAAAATTAGAAGGCAAAAATTATATTGTGACTAGAGTTTTGTTTAGACTTAAAAAAGAAGGGGAATTGAATATGAAGTATAAAGACATCAGGGAATATTTTGAAAATAAAAATTTTGGCGAAATCACTCTGAAAGATTTGAGGTCGGCGGTTCTTGAAATTCGATCTAAAAAATTCCCAAATCTGAATAAGTTTGGCACGGCTGGATCATTTTTCAAAAATCCGACAGTCAATAAAAATTTTTATGAGAGCCTCCGAGAAAAATATCCCCAGATTCCAACATATCCGGTCGGCGGTGAAAATTTCAGAATCTCCCTGGCGTGGATATTGGATAATATTTGCGGTCTGAAAGGATTTAAAAAAGGCGCGGTCGGCTTATATGAAAACCAGCCTCTCGTTCTCACAAATTTCGGCGGAGCCTCGGCGAATGACATCAAAAATCTTGCCGATGAAATCGCGCGAACAGTAAAAGAAAAAATCGGAATTGAAATTGATCCGGAGGTTGTTTGCGTTTAATTTTTTTTGAGATTCGCAACATAAAAAAGACCCTCTTAACCAAAGAGAGTCTTTAAAAATTATCGTTCACAGAAAATCATACAAAGCATGTTTGTTGTCAGTATACGCCGCCCAAATTTGGTCACCAAAAGAATAATGCCACCATTCGCCCGGATAATTCACAAATCCTGCCGATCGCATAATGTTTTTAAGCATTTTTCTGTTTTGTTTTTGTTCGTGGGTTATGGATTTTGAATACATTGGCACCTTGTTGCCATATCCGCGATATTCGGTCCCAAAATCAAGAGAAACTTCATTCCCATTGACAATTAGGACATCCACGGCTCCGCCAGTTTGATGGGGGCCTTTGCCATTCGGTATTGCCGAGTATTTATGCGCTTCGGCTTCAACTTCTTGCTTTGTTAATTTTGAATTTTTCTGTCTGATGCTTGAACAAACTTCTTCCCAAAACTTCCTTTGGACTCGCAGACTGCGATAACCGTAAAGGACTTTCAATTTGAAGCCGTCCGGAAGATTTGAGCTGGCGAAAACGATCTTGTCCAGAACAGTTTTCCGAACTAACACAACTTCTTCATCTGGGCAAAAGACAATTATCTTTTCTGATGACAGAATAGGCACGAGAGATTCTCCATTGTCGCGGATAGGGATAGAGCGGATATAAAGGGTCGGTATCATACTTATAATACCAAGCTTATAGCTCAATCTATAAGCAAAACTTATAAGCCCCACTTTCTGAAATATTTTTTTTGAAAAATTTTTCATATTATCATTCCTTCTCGCAAAAGCTCAAACAGTATTTCGTCGTAATGTTGGCCTGATTCAAATCTGGCTTTTTGATATCTGCCAACCTGACTAAATCCAGATTTTTCCAGCACGCGAATTGAACCGAGATTAGAACTTATCACCGAAGCATGGATGGATATAAGATCAAGGTCGTCAAACGCCCACTGGATCATTAGATTAACGGCTTTCGTCGCAATGCCCTTGTTCTCGCATGTTGAGTCGCCTATGGCATATCTCAAAATGCCAATACGATGCCTTTGTCTAACAAAAAGACCAGTATAACCGACAGGAGTCCAAACTCTTTTATTTTTTAAAACAATCAGCCATGTATCTTTCAAATGAGCAAGAACATATTTTTCAGCGTCTTTAATCCCAAAAGGATAAGCGTCAAAGTCTCCCATTCCTCGAAAAATTCTAGGATTATTTAGCCAACCAAAGAATAGTCTTGAATGACAGGGCGCTAAAGCCGCTAATCCAACATTACCGTCAGTATGTCTCGGTTTAATGAGATCATTGTTCCTCATCTTCATTTCTCCTTCCGTAAAAGTTGTAAAAAGTACTGAACAAATTACATGCTGGCACATATTTATAATAAAATCAATAAGCTACAATGACAAAAATCTGGCGATTTTTACTTTTTATGCTAGCATATAGCTTATGTTTTCACTGAAAAAAATATTGGGGGATGGGCAAGGAAAGAAATTGAAGTCTTACTATCCGGTCGTTGAAAAAATCAACAAGCTGGAGAAGGAGATTCAGGCGCTTTCTGACGGCGAGCTTGCTCAAAAGACAAATTATTTCAAAGAAAAAATAAAGAACGGGGAAAGCTTGGACGCTATTTTGCCGGAAGCTTTTGCCGTGGTTAGGGAAGCGTCGCGGAGGACTTTGGGCGAGAGGCATTTTGACGTTCAGCTTATCGGAGGAATGATTTTGCACAAGGGCAACATAGCGGAAATGAGGACGGGAGAAGGCAAGACACTCGTCGCGACTCTGCCGGCGTATTTAAACGCGCTTACCGGCAAAGGCGTGCATATCGTGACGGTCAACGATTATTTGTCGCGAAGAGACGCGGTCTGGATGGGGCAGATTTATTCTTTTCTCGGATTGTCGGTGGGAATTTTGAATCATGACCAATCTTTTCTTTACGATCCAAAACATAAAGAGCTAGATGAAGAAAGGGATGAGCTCGGCGCGTTTAAAGTCGCGCATGAATTTTTGAGACCGTGCTCAAGACAGGAAGCTTATCGAGCCGACATTACTTACGGCACGAACAACGAGTACGGCTTTGATTATTTGAGGGACAATATCGAGCACGCCGTAAACGACATCCGCCAGAGAGAATACAATTACGCAATAGTGGATGAAGTGGATTCAATCTTGATTGACGAAGCGAGAACTCCTCTCATCATATCAATGCCGACCGTTGATTCGGAAAATTTGTACGGAACATTCGCGGCTATTGTCAGAAATTTTCAGAAAGATATTGATTACAAAGTTGACGAAAAATTTAAGCAGATTACTTTGACCGATGAAGGAATAAGCAAAGCCGAGAAAGCTCTAGGCGTGGATAATATTTACACCGACAAGGGTGTGAAATATGTCCACCACCTTGAGACCGCCGTTCGTGCTAAAGCCGAAGAACTCTTTAAACGCGACAAACAATATGTCGTTCGAGACGGTGAAGTTATTATTGTGGATGAATTCACCGGTAGGCTTCAGCCCGGGCGCCGCTGGTCTGAAGGACTTCATCAAGCTATGGAAGCCAAAGAGGGCGTCGAAGTTCAGAAAGAATCCAGAACTTACGCTTCCATAACTTTCCAAAATTATTTTCGCCTTTACAAAAAGCTCGCCGGTATGACCGGAACGGCGCTCACTTCCGGAGAGGAATTTTACAAGGTTTATGGTACGGACACTATAGCCGTGCCGACCAACAAGCCTATCGCGAGAAAAGATCACAACGATTTAATTTTTCAAAACGAAAACGGCAAATTCAAAGCGTTGGCGCGCGAGGTCAAAGCAAGGCACGGCAAAGGACAGCCGGTGCTCATCGGCACAGTCTCTATTGAGAAAAATGAAGTCCTCTCCGAATATCTTTCAAGGGAAGGCATTCCGCACAACATTTTAAATGCTAAGAATCACGAAAAGGAAGGCGAGATAATTGCTCAAGCCGGAAAATTCAGCGCGGTGACAGT
>JAGXAA010000100.1 GCA_018971765.1 Patescibacteria group bacterium | reverse complement strand
AGAAGCTTTTTAGCTTTTTAGGCAGAAGATTATTTTTTATTATTTTTATAAATTTCATATAATTAGAATGATCTTTGCGAAACGGTGGTCTGCAAATTGAATTTCGTCTTTATTTTCTCCTTGGCGCCGGCCTCGCCGCTTACGGTGATTAGGACTCTTCCCGGTCTGTTTGAAAACTTATCGCCTTTGACGGTATAAAATTTCAGATCATTGATTTTGACTTCTTTCGCCGTCATTCCGGTGAAAATATCGGAGTCTACGCAATATGAAGACGCGCCGACGCATCTCTCTATCGAACTATTGCCGCCATTAAATCGATATGTGACATATTTTTTTTTAGAAGAAATAAAACTTATTGAAGTGTCGCCCGAACTGCAATTGACGCAGGAATAATCTGTTCCCACTCTTATGTTTTTCGCCATACTCTCAATCGCGAAATTCAAATTATTTATCGCGGATTTCAGAGATTGGGCTTTGTTGTCGCCGTCAATGATGCTCATAAGCGAGCCTGAAGCAACCGTCATAACCACCATAAAAACCGCTATCGAAACAAGCATTTCGACCAGAGTAAAACCGCGGGAAGGTTTTAGATTATAGGTTATAGGTTTTAGGTTTTTCATCTTTCTATTGAAATCTGTCCCGTCGAATTGACGACAACTTTTCTCGAACTCGCGCCGTCGGCGGAAGATATTGTGATTCTCGCTTCGGTCGCGTTGGGGTCGTTATTGATTATAGCGTCAGGATTTGGACGGATAAACGCTATATCCAGAGTGCTGACATTCGCGCATGAAGACGAAGAAACGACGCAAAGACCGCTTATCTTATTTCCTCTTTTTATGCCGTATTTGTCTACACATTCAGGACTTGAAGCGCAAGTTGAGTCGCCGTCATATTGACGATTATCATTAAGCCGGTCGGCAAATAAAATAAATTCCGTGTTTTTATTCATATCAAAATGGACGCCGTAAGCATGCTGAAAACTGCTGTCTGAAGCCTCCCGAACATTGACGCCGAAGGTTTGAGCCTGCCTTATGGTGATGGCGACATCGTAAGCCAAATTGGTGAGAAGTATGCTCCCGTTAAATTTTGAACTGTTAAAAAGAACAATGGCAGTGAGAATCACGAACAGGCTTAAAGTTACAAGGAGTTCGACGAGGGTAAAACCGAGACTGGGTTTTAGTTTATGGGTTTTAGGTTTTAAGTTGAAGATTTTCAATTTTTGTATTTTATTTAGAAAACAAAATGTTAAGATTCGTAATATCAAATCCGAAAAAGAAAACGAAGAGAAGTCCAAGTATGAGAAAC
>JAGXAA010000099.1 GCA_018971765.1 Patescibacteria group bacterium | reverse complement strand
CTCCGAAAAAGCGGATTCTTTTTGTCGGGAATACTTTTCTTCGTAATCTTTCGTGTCAGCGACACTGAGATGATGACCGTCGATTTCTCCCAAAAACTGACAAGGCAAAAGTTTCTCGCCGTTTCCCCCCTCCAAGGAATAAGTTATCGTCGCCTCTTTTTTGGCTCTCGTCATAGCGACATAAAAAAGACGGCGTTCATCGTCAATTTGCGCGCCCGTTCCGACGGGCGCGTCGCTTATCGGTATCTTGAAATTTTTCATTTCCCTTTTGTTGCCCCAATGACCGTCTGTCGCGCCGACAATATAAACGAACTCGTATTCAAGCCCTTTTGATTTGTGAGCCGTCATAATTCTTACTCCTCTATTGCCCGCCTTTTTAGAGCCGGACTTTATGGAAATGCCGTGATTGTCTAATATGTCCAAATATTTCACGAAGTCGCGGAGCCGATAATCTTTATGATTTTGAGCCAGTTTTTTTATCTCTTCAAAGAGCGTATCCAACCGAGCAAGTTTTTCCGCGGAATTGCCGAGTGAAAGCAGATGATTCAAAAAACCGGAATCCCGAACGACCGTTTCAAAAAAATCAAGAATATTTTTATTTTGAGAAAGACGGCTCCATTTCAACAGATTACCGGCGACCAAAGAAATTTTTTCTGGCTTTTCAATCCCAGCTTCTTTAAGCTTCGCCGAGCTTCTTAACGCGTCAATTAGAGGAATCTTCTTGGAAGAATTGTATCGAAATATTTTTAAGACATCCGAATAATCAACATCAAGAAAATCGAAACACAAAACGCGGGAAAGAAATTCATCATTGTTCAAATCATTTATCGATCGCATAATCATCGCGAGCTTTATGATTTCTTCGTCTGAGAAAATATCTTCATCGGATTCAACGGCGAACGGGATTCCAGCTCTGGCAAGCGAGCGGGAAATGACAGAAGCGTCCTTGTTTTCCCTGTAAAGCACGGCTATTTCATTGGGATTTACGCCGTCTTTAATTTTCTTCCTGATATCTTCGGCGATAAAATTCATCTCATAGACGGATTTCGAAAAAGGATAAACTGACAATGCGACATTTCGATGCCCCGTGTTCGCCCTGAGTCTCACTCTCAAGCTTTCATCTTTGACGGCATTTTTTTCGATAAGACTGCTCGCGGCATCAAGGATAGTCTGGGTTGAGCGATAATTTTCATCCAGTCGAACAACCGCCGCCTCGGGATAAATGTTTTTAAAGTAAAGAAAATTATCCAAAGACGCGCCTTGGAAACGAAATATCGCCTGCTTTTCGTCCCCGACGACGAACAGGTT
>JAGXAA010000050.1 GCA_018971765.1 Patescibacteria group bacterium | reverse complement strand
CGTTAAGAAACAAGATCGGATTGTTTGACGATATGGTTATGGAAGTTTGCTCGGGTCTTTGGAACTACCATCTGAGATATTCATCGTAATTCCTCCCCTTTTGGGAGAATCTCGTCTCGTTTGAGACTATATGGCAACAGGTCTAATATAGTCTAATAAAAAACTCTCACATAAGGTTATTATGTGAGAGTGCGAGGTTTGAATTGTTAAAACCTCTTGTTTTTAGGCTTGATGCTTTGTATTCCTGTATAGGGTTGCAAGACTTCAGGAATTAGCACAGTTCCGTCAGGTTGCTGATTGTTTTCAAGTATGGCAAGTATCGTACGAGTGGTAGCGACAGCAGTGCCATTGAGAGTATGAACAAAATTAGTCTTACCGGTTAGACTATTTTTGAACTTGATATTCAAACGGCGCGCTTGAAAGTCTGTGCAGTTAGATGCGGATGTCACTTCTCCGTATCCACCACCTTCTCCATGGAAAGGCATCCATGCCTCAATGTCATACTTTCTAAAAGCGGGAGTTCCAAGTTCGCCCTTGCACATGAGCATGACTCGATAAGGGAGCTTCAGTGCCTGATAGAATTCTTCTTCAATTGCCAGCATCTCTTCGTGAATCGCTGAGCTTTTATATGGATGCGCAAATTGATAGAGTTCCACCTTGCTAAATTGATGCACCCTGTATAACCCTTTGCTTTCCCGACCTCCGCTACCGGCTTCCGTTCTGAAACAATGACTGATACCAGATATCCTGATCGGAAGATCTTCTTCAGGAATTATTGTTTTGGACATGTAGCCGCCGATAGTGATCTCTGATGTGCCGATGAGACTAAGCGCGCCATCGGTTAGAGAGTAGATCTGGCTTTCTGGTCCTCTCGGAGAAAATCCTGAAGCCGTAATAATCTCGTCGCGAGCTATCTCGGGCGTTGTCATTGGAGCAAAACCATTCTTAATAGACAGATCTAATGCGTAACGGATTAGTCCAAGCTCTAGAAGAACTGCTTCGTTTTTAAGAAAATAGAACTTAGAGCCGGTGACTTTTGCCGCAGCTTCAAAATCTAATATGTCTAGTTTTATGCCGAGCTCAAGATGATCTAACGGCTTAAAACTAAACTTCGTAGGCTCTCCCACGAATTTAATAGGAATGTTATTCCTTTCATCTTTTCCTTGTGGCACATCACGCGCGACAAGGTTTGGGATCTTGAGCATCTCCTCGGTATACTCTTTCTCCACAATAGCGATTTCTTCTTTTAGTGTCGTCATCTTTTTTTTAAGATCTGCGACCTCAGCTTTGATACGCTCTTGAGATGCCTTATCGGCATTTTTGAATTGCTCAGAGATTTGATTGGAACGATGTTGCGTTTTTCCCAGAATTTGCCTCTTTTGCTTCATTTGCCCGTACAGAGCAACTGTTTTATCGACATCGGCATTGGCATATCGCTCTCGCGTGTTTTGCCGGACCAAGTCAACATTTTCGAGAATAAATCTAATATCAAGCATAACCCATCTCCTCAAAAAATTTGTTTTTGTAATGAACTATACCATATGACTATTCAGTACCTTAATATTATTTATTGACTAAGTCAATATTTTGTTGACAAAAAAACTAATTACGATAAATTAACATTAGATTGCAGACTTAGAACCTTTAACCTTAATTGGAGACTCATCAATGGAAAAGAATTTGATCGATACCTCTAAGGCTGTGAATGAATTCATGGCTGAAAGAGGGTGGCAAGGTCGTTCGTGTAGCGCATGCAGCAAGATTTTCTTCTTTAAACCGTCGAGCAAAATGGATACGCCTATCTGCGGATGGCACAAATGCGATAAGGGAGCGTGCATATTTCGCACTTTCTCAAAAAGAAAGAAAATTTTGACGCCCGCCCAAATCAGCGAGAAGATGGTTGAATATTTTGATTCTGTTGGTTTTAGGCAGATTGCCTCGCGGAACATAGCAAATTTTGATGGACAAACTGATCTAGTCATTGCCGGTGTGCAGATGTTTGATGATATCATTCATCGCAATCAACAGATTCGGGAAGACAAAATGTTTGTAGCTCAACCATGTGTCCGAATGCAGTTTCAGCAACAAGTTGAATCACAAGAAGGAACTTCCACTTCTTTTGTAAATGTATGCACCGAAAAAATGGGGGCTAATTTTGACGAGCATCTGCATACTATAGATCATTGGTGCACGATTCTCTCTAAACTCGGTCTCCATATGAGCGATTTCATTGTTGTCATGAGAACATCAATTAATGATTGGGGAACAGGAAAATTTTCCTCTCTCGAACTGTTCTTCTCTTATGGAGGACTCGAGCTTGGAGACGCATCTTATCTGTTTATCCCTCAAGTAAACCGGGCATCGATTCCAATTAGCGACATAGGATTCGGTCTTGAAAGAATTGCATGGGCTATGAACAAAACCGATTCGTATTTCGATATGTTGATTCCTTGGACATCAAGCGGGTCAAGAGAAATGTTTGACTCTTGTCGGACACTGGCGCTTCTCGTCCTTTGCGGGGTGCAAGCGGCAAACAAGGGTCCCGGTCTTCAGTTCAGAAAGTTTGCTAAAGTGCTCAGTGAGAAATATTACGGACAAGATATATATCATATTCTGTCATATTACTTCGATTACTGGTCGCAATTTATTAAGCCCTCTATCAGCCGTGACAGCGCAATTAAGATTGTACAGTTAGAGATTGAGAGATTCATCAATTTGAAAGTTAGTGAGATGTTGAAGCTTCCATTGCCTCGTGATGAGACGACAGAAGCTTATTTTGATCGCTTGGTGTATAATTTCAATGTAAATATTTATAACCTTCGCAAAGCGATACAGGAATGCAAAATGTAAAGAATAACCGAATATATTTGTCAGGGGGAGGTAATGAAAAACAATCATTTCCCCTCGACAAATTTTTTTTTAGCTCATTGTCAGAAAATGGACGCTTTTTATATATACCCATAGCGCTCCGAGGTCATGAACTTTATCCCACAGCCCATTTGTGGATGAAAAGTGTTCTCGAGCTTCATAACAGAAATGATATTCGATTTGAAACGGCGGATGATCTGTCTCAGTACGGATTTGAGGATTTAAAATTATTCAATGGAATATATATCGGTGGAGGCAACACTTGGAGTTTAATGAAAGAGCTTAAAGATTCTAGTTTTTCTAACGCATTGATTCAATATATTCAATTTGGAGGTCAAGTATACGGGGGAAGCGCTGGAGCAATTATTCTTGGAAAGAGAATAGATACTCATGATGATGAAAATAAAATAGAAATGAAAGATGTGTCCGGCTTTGGTCTATTGCATAATTATTCTGCTGCTTGCCACTTCAAAGATGATCAAAATGATCGATTCAGTAAATGGGCTATAAATAATAATCTTCCTATTATATGCCTGCCAGAAGAAACTGGTCTGATTATAAAAAACGACATTGCGTCATGTGTCGGAACTAAGCCGTGCACAGTTTATTCTTCCAATGGCATAAAAAAGGATATCAATCCCGGAGAATCATTCAATTTATAATCATAAAAAAGTGCCCACATCGTGATGATATGGGCACTTTGAATTTTTTGAATACTCAATACAAATTGAGTTCTCCTTTCACAATTTTTTGGGTTGTTTCGTAGGTATTGGCTAAATTTCGTTCAACAATCGCTTCAATCATTTGACGCTGAGCAGAAGTCGCTTCTTTACCGCAGACTTCCACGCAGGCAGACCATGGATCTGAAAGACTCCGTCCCATCTGTGAAGTGAGATAGACATATGTCTCAAGTCCGATAAGATCAAAAATTTCCTTGGAAATCAGAGATGATATGGCCGTGTAAACTTTGCCTACATGGTAGACAGGATTTTTTCCACAGCATGCTTCCATGCTCATTCGTCTGGTAAAAGGAATAACTCCGTTGTATCTATTCCCTCGGCCAACAACTCCTTCATCGCCGCTTTCAATGGCGCTTCCAGTCAGTGTAAGATAATAGTCCGATTTACTCGGATTGTCTCTAGTATTGAGCGAAACAGTGACATCATATTGACTGAAATTGGAAATTACCAATTCCTCAATAAACTCTTTTAGAAACTTTATTTTCTCAGTATAGAATTCCTTGTTCGGCGTATATGCCGCGATGAAAGGAGTACACACCGTAATATCCACACGCTTTTTTATTCGCCTAGCCATGACCTTGATGTCCGTGCCAACATAGGGATGGATTTTTTTGAAGTCTTTTCCGTTTAATCTGGTTTCAACAAGCATTACTATCTTTTCAATATCGCTAAGCGGGCTGTATGCCACGACCGTCGATGTGTCATTCGAACGAAAACTGTTGTCATGGAAGACAGCAAACTCTTTCTTGGGTATTTCAAAGAAAAACTGTCGTTCATTCCGCGTTGTTCCATCGGCTTCGTAGACAACGCCGGGACCAGGGGCGAAATGCGTATTGTCCACTATGACGAGCCATTGATTGAGGTCGAGCAAAGGAAGCGCATCCCCAAAATGCTTGTAGGCTGTATCCTTTACTATATCAAGATAAGGTATAACTTCTTGTTGATAGGCGCGTGTGAACCTGCAATTGAGATATAGCCTTATCGGCTTTTGCATCTCTCCGCCGCCAAATTTAACTTTGGTGGCACCGCCTGACAAGGCAATCTTGTCGACCATATGGCGCAAGATAATGCCGTACTTCTTCAGACAATATTGTGAATATTCCCGAGACACTTTTTCCGCAATCATATCGCAGAGAGTATCCGGATGACCAATGCCTTTACGCTCAACAATCTCAAATTCCGTGTTGTTGATGTTGGGCGTTCCCGACGAGTATACAAGTAGGTTTTTCTTATCCAATTGTCACCTCCAAAAGTTAAAAGTGTTGTAAATGTACTAATAAAAGCTATTTTTAGCTTATAAGCGATATTGGTTGTTGTCAACCTTTATAACGGTTTAATAGGTTTTGTATGTATGCAAAAAAAATCAAAAGATTCTTGTGTTTTTGGTTTGGAATATAATTTTACAATGTAAGGATTGCCTCAAGCTTATTCAAGCAGAGAAAAAATTTGTTCATGATCAGTAATGACATGTTTAGCGCCACTTTCTATTAAAGTTTTTAGGCCGCCAAATCCGCCATCAAACCCTACCGGCAATACGCCAGCGATAACTCCACTAAGTATATCTCGTTTTGTGTCACCCACAAAAATCATTTGATTGGGAGAAAGTTTATGTATATCTAATAGCTCTCGTAAAAAACTCTCTTTATCATCTCGTCCATATCGGATACCTGCAAATTGATCTAGTATTTTCCCATCAGACAAAATTTTGATGACAGACTCTAGTCGGGGTGTCGCCGTAATAATAAATAAGAGAATTTGTTGTGTGTTGAGGCGACAAATCACTTGACTAAATTTTGGAAAAAGTGGAAAGGCTTTGCCGTCAATCGACTCATTATAAATTCGTCTTGTTTCTTCCAGTGATAAATTTACACCCATCTCTTTAAATCTTTCTTCGTAGGGCGCATACCACCATTGATTCATTTTTTCTATGGGCGGAGTGAGAATTCCGCACCGACTTAACACTGCTTGAATAGCTGAAAAATGATACCTTAAACTATTCACCGCAACACCATCAAAATCATAGGCAATTGCTTTTATTCGAGTAGTCATAGTAATTTCATTCCATGATTAAATCTAACTTACATGATGTAATCAATTACCCTGCGGCAGGAAGACCGCAGGGAAACGAGTTGTATTACTTAGTATTACTTTGTCAATATCCTTGATTCTTGGTTCGAGATTCTATATTCTTAAATTTGCAGACTTAATGACTTTTAACTTTCCACTTAAATATGTCAGGACACAATAAATGGTCAAAAATAAAAAACAGGAAGGCGGTGACGGACGCGAGAAAAAGCAAAATCTTCACGAAAATGGTGCGGCTTTTGACGGTGGAGGCGAAAAAAGCGAAAGGTAATGTTGAATCGCCGGGGCTTCGAACGGCGATTGAAAAGGCGAAGTCGGTGAATGTGCCGAATGAAAATATTGAAAGAGCTATCAAAAAAGCGACGGATGCGTCTTCGGGTGAAATGGAAACCGTCACATACGAAGCCTATGGTCCGGGCGGGGTGGCGGTCATAATTGAAGGGCTGACCGACAACAGAAACAAAGCGGCGGCGGAAGTAAAACATATTTTATCAAAACACGGCTCGGCGCTCGCGGCGATAGGAAGCGCGTCGTGGGCATTTGAAAAGACGAGAGAGGGGTGGGTGCCTAAAACAACAACGCTGATTTCCGAAGAGGATTTTAAAAAACTGGAAGCGCTCGCGGAAGAATTGGAGGATAATGACGAGGTACAGGAGGTGTTTACGAACGCTGAATAGCACTGCGCCACTTCCAAATAAATGAGGGTTAGTGTGAATTGTGTTTTACAAAACTCTCAAATTTTATTAGTGAATATGCTATTAAAAAAATAAAATAATATAAATATGCAAGAAAAACCAAGGTTTATAGCAACAGAAGCAGGTCCTATTGAAAACACAGATGGGGGGAGAGAATTTGCTGACAAAGTAATAGCGAGTGTTGACAAGATGGATTTTAATAAAATTGATTTTTATATTATTAATTCCATATCTTCTCTGAAGAATAAAATAGAAAAAGATGAAGAAGGTTTAAAATTACTAAACCCTGATCTGGAGGATTTTGTGAAAAAACAAATCTCTGAGCTGAAAGAAAAAGAAAGCGGCTTAATAAGCATTCACTCCGCGATATTTAAAAACAATCAACTATCTTTTGAGCAAACTTCAGAGGTTTTAAATTTAATAACCGCGAACAGCAGATTGTATAAAGAAAAAAGCAAAGAAGACGCGGTAAAGATAATGGCGGCAG
>JAGXAA010000098.1 GCA_018971765.1 Patescibacteria group bacterium | reverse complement strand
ATGGGAAGTTCGGCAAGAAAAGAAAAGGGCGTTTTGAAATCCACGGAGAGCGCGCTTGCGCGCAAATGGCGGTTCAAGCCGATGGTTTTCAAAAAAGTTTTCATTTCCTCGAACTTTTTTGAAGAAGCGAAATTTTGCGCTTGGTTGGCTTGCAAAATCCAGTTTCGCACGAGTTCGAGCCAATGATTTCCTTTTCGCTCAAAATCAGATAATTTTTCCTCTAGCGTTTTCTTTTCAGACATCAAAGCGTTCTTTTTCTGTTGAAACTCCGACAACTCAAAACCGCCGTCCAAGTATCCATCCATGAGGCGGTCAATCTTTGTTTTGATGTCAGAAATGGAAAAACGCAGATTTTGAGCGAAAACTCCAGATGATTGGAGGTTCTCTTGTTCCCACTTGGCGAGCTTGCAGAGATATAGCTACCGCAAAACAAATTCGGGTATTTTGTAATCAAACACTTTTGACTTGATTGATAATTCGAATTTCTTTTTGAGTTCGTCAAAGGTCGCGAATGTTTGATTGGAAATCATTTCTTTGCCGTAGTTCCAAACATGTTCTTGCGGATTCATGTCCGGAGCGCAAGGAGGATAATTGATGAGGTGAATATTTTGCAGAGTTTTTCCCTTCCCCAGCTCCTCCCTCAACTCTTTGCCTTTGTGCCGCCTCGCGTTATCCCAGGCAATAACAATGTCTTTGCTTGGATAAAGTTTCGTGATTTCCGTTAATGCTTTGATTATCGTTTTTTGATTCTGCCAGACTAATTGGACAAGATGGCATCGTTTGCTCTTGTGATTCCATGCTCCAAAGTAACTTTGTCCTGTTTTGTCTCTGGTGATTTTCAAGACGGTCTTTTCTCCTTTCTTCAGCCAAGCTCTTCTTGTCTCCGTTTCCCGATTTATTCTTGATTCATCGGCGGACAAAATCACGGTATTCTTGTTTTTGCTCAATTTTCCAATTTCCCTTTGCATTTCAAGCATTCTTCACTCCACAAATTCATCGTCTCTTCTCAGATCAAAGGCGCTGGGAAGCTTCCAAGACAAACCGACGCATTCAAGAAGATAATGATAGCTTCTCTCCGATTCATAAACAACGCGAACTTGGCGGAAACATATTCTTTGATTGCCGGGAGCGACCAAAACTCTTTGGGGATGGAGATATCAGACGGCGGTTTGGCGAGAGTCGTTTTGATTTCTTCCTTTTGTTCTTTGGTCAATTTGCTCGCATTCTCATTATCGTCATATTTATGAAATATGTTGGCAACGCGAATGGAAACAAAAGAATTCAACCGATCTCGGACGGTGTCTTCTTCTCGTCGCAAGATCTTGGCGATTTGAGGAACCGCATA
>JAGXAA010000097.1 GCA_018971765.1 Patescibacteria group bacterium | reverse complement strand
ATAGGCTTTTTCAAAGGATGGAATCAAATTAGCGAATTCCTGATAGCTTAACCCCGTCAAGGCTTTCATCGCTCTGGGGTCGCGAGAGAGTTTTTGGATGTTCATGCCGATATTGTATCAAAAAAGTCTATATGGCAACAGGTCTATTGGTTCGAGCCAGCCAGTCCGCTTTTGTTCAATCCGCGCCATTTGCTCTTCCAGCGACTTCTTTTCAGAAAGGAGTTTAGCTTTTTCAGTGCGGTAGATTTCGCGCTCAATATCTTGTTCCAAATAGCCGTCGAGAAGTCGCTGGAGTTTTGTTTGTATGGCGCGGATTCTTTCTCCGGCTTCCTGAACAAAAGCGATTGTGGATTGGGCGGATTCCGATTTCTCTTTTTCCAACATTCCGCGCATTTCTTCCGCCCAATCCTGTCTCAAAGAAAATTTTTGAATGAGAGATGATAACTGACGATCCAGTTCCTCTTGGCGAATACAAGGTTCGGGACATTTAAGTTTTGATTTTTTGGTGCAGTGGTAATAGACATACTTGTGGACATTGCCGTTCTTTTGTTTTTTGATCTTGTATTCGCCAGTTATCATCATGCCGCATGAGGCGCAAGAAAGAAGGCTGCAAAATGCTTGCGGCTCATTTTTTTGCTTGTGGTGCGGTCTGCCTCTTTGCTTCAAAACTTCCTGCGCCTTGTCAAAAATTTTCTTTGAGACCACTGGCTGGTGCTTGCCTTCATGGATTTCGCCGCCATAGCGAAAGTGTCCATAGTAGAACGGATTGGAAAGGATAAAAGTAATTCTGTCTCGGTGGAGTCGCTTGCCGTTTTTTGAATGGATACCGGCCGGATTGCGCCAAAAAGTTTGAGATGTCTTCAAGGCGACTTCCATTTTTAGCATACAGTTCAAACGCCTTGCGAATGAGCGAGGCGCGCTTTTTATCCACAATGATAGATTTATTTCGAATGTCGTTTATATAGCCAATCGGAGCAAGTGAGGGATATTCTCCGCGCCTCACTTTTTGGCGCAATCCACGCTTCGTATTTTCGGCAAGCGAATCCACATAGTATTTGCTTTGCCCAAAGGCGATATTGAGCATGAACTTCCCTTGCGAGGTATTTTCACACCAAAATTGCGGAAATTTGAGGTCCGCAAGTCCACCGCCGTCAAGCAGGTAGATAATCTTTCCGCCATCAACAGAATTGCGCGCCAATCTGTCAGACATTCTATGCTAAATTTTTAAAGTCGCATCTTCTTGGCCGTGGCTCATGGCATCCTGCTCTCCGATATTGAATCGGAGTAGCCTCGGTCAGACTGCCCGGTCAAGAAAATGAGACTTCGCATGTCTTTGGTTCAATAGAATGTT